>JAKFYL010000093.1 GCA_021730845.1 Planctomycetota bacterium
TGCTTGGGCTGCGCAGCCGGCTAGCTGCATCGAGACCGCTGTGCGTCGTAGGTTCGCTCGCGCAAGGCGCCGACCTGGCGATCGCCGAGGCCCTGTTGGCGCACGGCGCGGTCTTGCGCGCCTGGTTGCCTGAGCCGCTCGACCGCTTTGCCAACGAATCGGACTTTCCGCATGCCGACGATCGGTTGCGACTGGAAAGCCTCACGCAACACCCTCAGTTGGCCGAGATACGCGTGGTTTCGAGTGCACCGAGCCGGCGTGAGCGATTCAGCGAGTGCGCCGCGCGCGTTGTGCGCGACTCTGACGCAGTGCTGTGCGTGAGGCATTGGAATCCGGCGAACGGGCAAGGCGGTACAACAGAAACGATTGCCCATTGCGTTGCCCTTGAGCGGCCGGTGATCGAGATCTGCCTGGACCTGGATCCCAATGCCCGCGCAACCGTGAAATTTCCATCGAACTGGCCGGCGCACCCACTGGCTCAATCCTTGCCTTTTCCGCTAACCGACTCGCGGGCCTCGGTCGCGCAGTGGAAAGCCAAAGCCAGTGCCGCGGCTAAGCACAGCAAGCTTCGAATCGTGCGCGCCGCGGCTTGGACGGTTGGATTGCAGTTGGGCGCGACATTGTTTTCCGTGTTCACTTTCGACCGTCCTAGGTGGGAATTGGAGTCGTTGCTGGTACGAACGGCAGTAATCCTCTCCGTCGGGGGGATTGCCATGTGGTCCGCTCGCAACGCCATCGGCAAGCAGTGGGCCCGCCGGCGGTTCGCGGCCGAATTGCATCGGTCCTGGTCGGCGGTGCGGGGCTTCCAAGGCGCAACGCCATGGTTCGAGGAAGACCTGCCGGTCGAATTCACGAGCCACGGACGCGACTTGTCCCTGCTGCACGGGCTCGACCACAGTGCGACCTCCCAAGTGGGACAGGAGGAGTTTCGAACTCGCTATGCCTTGGAGCGACTCGTCGGGCAGCACAGCTACGCTGCAGACGCAGCTCGATCGGCCGGAAAGTACGAGCGAGTCCTAAAGGGCACCTTTCACGTGAGCATCGCCGTCACGCTGGCGGCATTGTTCACCAAGCTGGCGCTCATGCTCAGCGGCCGCGGTGCATCGTGGCAGATCGTGAACTCCGTGTGCGCACTGATTGCGATTCTTGGCCCGACGATTGGCGCTGCGGCCGTGTCCTTTGTGGCGCTGCTCGACCTGTCAGCCCGCAACAAGAATGGAATTCGGCTAGCGGAGTTCTTGGAGCGTCAGAAACGGCTCATGGATCAGTGCCCGGACTGGCCCGCCTTACGGCAGATCGTCACCGCAACCGAGCGGCGCTTGATATCCGAGACGAAAGACTGGTACGCGCGTCATTCATTCCGGAAGTAGGCTCGAGCCGGAAGTAGGCTCGAGTGAACGCATGCAACTAACCACAGGTTGCTAGAGCAAGGCCAACAATTCGGGTGAGAGTTCCATTCCCGGATTGAGTGCCTTGGCCATGGCGGCATCACGCTTGGCGTTGACAGTCTCGCCGAGTTGCAGGAAGAGTTCGGCGCGCAGGGCCAGGTGGCGCGCGCGCTGGTGGTCGGCTGCTTTGCCTTGAGCCGCTAAGACATCGATCGCTTTGCCGATCGACTCGAACAGACCGGCGTTGTTTCCAAGCGCGCTCTGTACCGCAGCCCGCTCCATCCAGGCCGGTTCCGATTTCGGGTCGAGTTTCAACGCTTGCTCGATTGCTTGCAGGGCCGCGCCAAACTCCCCCTCAGCCGCCCGTACCAACGACAATGCGCGCCAGGCCGCCGGACTCGTGTCGTCGAGTTGAATAGCCAAGGCAGCTGCAGTCTTGGCGTCCGCAGCGTGGCGCGGATACAGATCGTCGGACAAAGCCACGGCATTGAATGCCACGCGAGCCTGCGAGTTCGCCTTGGTGCGCGCACTCCCAGTGAATACTCCGCGCAAGGCCTCCTTGTCGATGACGCCGCCAGAGGTAACGAAACGGTGCATGTCTTCGATGTCGAGCACGGTGTAGTCCAGGAGTCGGCGAATGTCGCTGGCGGATGTTTCGGGCGACAGAGACCGGATCAGCGCCGCCACGCCGGCAACGAACGGCGCAGCCATCGAGGTCCCATTCATGTGCACGGACGCTTCAGGTATGGCCGTCGAGAGGATGTTCTCTCCTGGCGCGCCTAGGTTCACGCTCGTGAGGCCGTAATTGGAGAATGAGCTGATGCGATTTTCGTCTCCGACCGAAGCGACCGTGATGACATTCGGAAAGAAACGGGACATGTAGGCTGGAGTCGTGAAGTGCTCGTCGTTGTCCTGATCTTCGTTGCCAGCAGCGACGACAAACAAGACGTCGGGATTCTCGAAGAAGACGATGCCCAATTCGGCGGCGTTGGCGACATACAGTTGCAAAGCCCATCGCTTCGCAAGGTCATTCGAATCCTCGTCGAGCTCCGCACTCGGATCCATGCTGCGTTGATCTTCGATGCAACGCTTGATGTGTGTGCGCGCCACGGAGTGCCAATAAGGCATTCCACCACCAAAGCTCAGGTTCGCGATTCCGGCCCCAGTGGCCTTCAGATAGCGGCTGGACGTCCTTCCGCGCTGTGTGCACGCCTCGAGCAGCTTGACGCGCAGCGCCTCCAGCATGACTTCGGGCTCAAAGGACTCGGCGTGCAGTTGATCGAGGATTCGGTCGGTTTCGGCTCCCAGCATGCGCTGCGTAGTCTCGGCGAAGTTCATGCCCAGCGTATGCAAGCGTGCCTTGCCCTCGCTGGCATCCAGGACGATTCCGGCGACATGGGAACCGTGGGCGGCGAGCTTGAGCATCTCCAGGAACTCTCCATCGCTGAGTCCGCTGACCGGGCCCATGATTTCGGCCAGCGGATTGGTGTACTCTCTCAAGCGCTTGCCGGCTTCGTAGTCCGTGATCTTGCCCCGGGCATGATCGTTGTCGATTTGGATGATGCGCGTGATTGATTCGCGGTACTTCAAGTACGCCTGAAACTGTGTTTCGCGAATCGTATATGGCTGGTTGAAGACTGGAATCCAGCCGTACACGTCATCGACGAACCCATTCTTGTCGTCATCGACTTTTTCATCGCCGAGTGCCTCGAGAAAGTTCTGCTCGTAGGCCTCCTTGATCTTGGGATGCATGTAGTTGACGGTATCTTCCATGATCATGACCAGCGCTGGATACGCGGGTTTGATCGCCGAACGTGCGGCGCTGGTCTGCAAGTAGGCGTACGCGCACAACATGATTCGCAGGGGAAGATTCTCGTCGGATGGCGCCGCTATGTGATCGAGCGCAGTCTGGCCGGCGTGATCCGTGGCATTGGCGTCCGCCCCGGCCCAGAGCAGCTCGCGGCAGGGTGCAAAGGCCGCGGCAGCGGCAGCGAGCATGAGCGCCGTTTCGCCGCGGTCGTTGCGCGCATCGACCTCGGCGCCCCCGGCGAGCGCATCTGCGAGCTGCAAGATGTTGCCAGCGTCCGCCGCCGTGAGCAGATCACCCTGCCTCGTCGTGCATGTCGTCCTGAGGTGGGAACAGGTGAATGCCAGCAGCAAGGTCAGCATGTGATAGCCCTGAAGTGCGAAATGCCCGGAAGCGAGGTCGTGAAGCATCGGCACCCATGGCCGCAGCGAGAGCTTAACGACGCTCCATGGCTTCCCACATTCTTCGCCCAGAACGCTTGGAGATTTCCCAATTCGGGGCCTGTGCTTGCGTTGGTCCCAAAGCGCCTCGCTTCACTTGGCCTCCAGCAGACCTACTGGGGTCGCTGGCACGTGTTGGTCGAAAGGAACAGGGTTTTCGTCGGTATCGGCTAGTACGACTTGGGTCGGACCCATGCTCGCCTCATCGGCGCGCAGCCTTCCTTTTCTCTCTCGATTGCTGCGCTCCGACCATCCGCCTGGCATCATCACTTCCGCGCTGGCTCTCGCCGCACAGCGGCACAAACCATGTTTGCCACGATTTCCGAAGATGCGATCCAAACCGCCGCCGATCATTTGCGCGGCGTGCTGGAGTTCGCTGTGGAGCGCCAAGGCAACCAATCGGCACTGGTGGTCTTCGACGCGCAATGCGAACTGGCCCAGGCTCTCACCCTGGCGTATCGTCGCTGCTTGCCCCAGGCGCAGTTCGTCTCCTTCGACCACACGGACCCCGCGGAGTTGCGCGCGCGCTTCGGCCAGCTGCAACCCAGCGACCTGGTCGTGCTGATTCAGTCGACGAGCTTTCGCTTGGACGCGTATCGAATTCGGATCGAGCTGTTCCAGCGCGCGCTCAAAGTGATCGAGCACCCGCACCTGGCCCGCATGCAAGGCCGGGAAGCTCTGATCTACATCGACTCCCTAGCCTACGACCCCGAATACTTTCGCGGCGTCGGCCACGACTTGAAACAACGTCTCGACCGCGGGCAAGTTCTCGTCGTCGAAAGCCAGAACGCGCGTTTGGTTTTTCCGGCCGCTTTCGAGCCGGCCAAGTTGAACGTCGGCGACTACCGAGGAATGAAGAACGTCGGCGGCCAGTTCCCGATTGGCGAGGTGTTCACCGAGTCCAAGGACCTAGAGGCAGTGCACGGCCAGGTGCGCATCGCGTGCTTTGGTGACACTTCGTTCACGGTCAATCGACCCGAGCACCCCATCACGTTGGTGGTCGAACGGGGACGCGTTACGGACGCCCTCGATGCAACGCATGAATTCGGGCGTGTGCTGGCCACGATCCGCGCCGACGACGGCGAGATCTGGCTGCGCGAATTGGGGTTTGGAATCAACCGCGCCTTTACTTTGGATCGAACCGTGAGCGACATCGGCACGTTCGAGCGCATGTGCGGCGTACATTTCTCGCTCGGCTCCAAGCATGCCATCTATAACAAGCCGAACATCGACAAAAAGACAGCCAAACACCACGTCGACGTGTTCGCGGATACCCGATGCGTGGTGCTCGATGACGAGGTGATTTTTTCCGCCGGGTCTTGGCGGACAAGGGCTCAGAATGCCGGCCAGGGTGACGCGCTCCAAGCCCAGTGACTAGCGGCCTGACGGTCTCGAATTAGGCCACCCATGGCCAAGGGGAGGATCCGGCTAAGGCCCGGACCAAGTCGCGCGCCTTTGTCATAGCCGAGGTGCCGGCCCTTGGGGTGGCCCCGACCTGTGGTGCGCCGTGCTCGCCGCCGCTTTTCTTGGGCGTGCCCGGTGCAACTTTCGCGCCACATGGCCTGGCTAAGGCGGGCATTGAGGCACAGCAAGCATGCACCGCCACCCCACAAGACAGGCAGGATCCGGTACAGCCATGCCGGCGGTGTGGCGCGATTCCGAGCGCCCTCACCAAGGCGCTGACCAGGAAGGTCGGCTGCGAGGACTTCGCGAGCGTCGTCGTGGGCCCTGGATCGCCGCTTGTAGGAGCGCAAGGGACGGTGCGGATCGCTCCGCAGGCAACATGGTGGATGAAAGACAGCTCTCCACGGCTCAGCGTCACGCCAAGGACCTTGCCTTCGCCCAAGCATTGCTCGCGGGCGACCCGACGGCCTTGGAGATTCTGCCGGCTCGTCTGGCATGCCTGCCGGCGATGATTCGCTATCAAAACCGCAGGCTTGGAGGGGTTCTCAACGCAACGGACATCGAGGATACGGTGCGAGACACGATCGCTGCTCTGTGGAGCAAGCTCGGCCACTTCGAGGGCCGTTCGACGCTGGAAACCTGGGTGTACCGTTTCGCGTTCCTAGAAGTTCTCAAGGCCGTGCAAGAGAAATGTCGCTTGCCACAGCCGTTGGACCGGGAGCAATCGCTCCAACTGCGAGGCGTGGAAAGCGATGACCCAGAGCCCACGGTTTTCAATCAGCAAGATCTTACGGAAGGCCTGGCGCGCCTGAAGCGCAGCGCGGCCGAGGTCATCAAGCAGCGCCATTTCGAGGAACAGTCCTTCGAGGACATCGCGGCCCGCAACCACACCGGAGTCAACACGGTCAAAGCGCGCTACTACCGCGGGCTCGCCCAACTCAAGGCCGTGCTCGAAAGAAAAGTGCGCCGTGAGGGCGCATGAGCGCAAACGCAACTCGTCGCTCGTCCGTTGAGTTTGGCGCAAGGTCTTTCCGCGTACCTATCGCCGCGCCAGGCGGGCCCAGCGTCCAGACCCGCTCATTCGACGAAGGTTGGCCGTTCGTTTAGGGCGTCAATCGTCAAAATGGCGTCAGCGACCATATTTGTGATGCGCAGCATCACCTGCGCATCGACGGTTTCGACCGTGTCCGTAGGCTTGTGATAGTCGTCGTGTTCGCTGGTAGAAAAGAACAGGCACGGCACACGCTTTTCCTGAAAAGGCACGTGATCAGCGCGCCCGGCGGTCAAGGCCTCGATTTGCTTGCGCACCAGGGCCGGAAAATCCTGCGGCGCATACAGAGGCAGTTCGGCTCGAATGGCCGCGGCGCGCGCTATTTCCAGCAAGCTGGGCGCGTGCTCGCCGCCGACTACCCCGACACCAGGTCCTTTCTGGATCTTGGCCAGACTCTTGGCCATGGCCATACCCTTGATGTCGAAAAAGGTTGGGCGGCCGATCATGTCCAGGTTGATCATGCACAGGGCCTGTTCCAGAGGCAGGACGGGTTGCGACGTGTAGTGCCGCGAGCCAACAAGGCCTACTTCCTCGGATCCAAAAGCAAGAAACACCACACTACGCCTAGGTCTCTTGGGGCCTTGGGCGAGGATCTTGGCCACACCCAAGAGGCCTGCGATTCCCGAAGCGTTGTCATCGGCGCCGTGATAGATCGCGCCTTGGTCACCTACGCCCAGGTGGTCGAAATGCGCGCCCAGGACGATGTGCTCGGCGGCCAGCTGGGGATCGGTGCCAGGCAGTCGCGCGATTACGTTTCGGCTCTGTACACGAATCAAGGATAGCTCGCCATCGACCGGCTTGCCGCCGCGCACGAATTCAAAGGGCTGTTCCCAGGTGTCTGCGCCAAGCGCTGGTTCCAACCCTTGCGCTGCGAATTGAGTCGCGATGTAGACCGCGGCCAGGGCCTCCTCCTCGCTGCCGGCGCCGCGTCCGCGCATTCTGGGATGGGCTAGAAAGCAAACGTGCGCCAGCAGCTCCTCGGGCTGCAGACGGAAGGGTTTGGCAACGGTTGCCGGGGGCGCGTCCTGCGTCGCAGGCGCGGCGCTCTGCGGCCGGAGGCCGGCCAGCGCGAGTAAGCAAACAACTATCCAGGCGCTCATGTTGCAATTCTCCTTTGTGCAGGCCGCGGCGAACGAATCGACTTCTCCCAAAGCCGAGTCTACCTGGAGCTGGGCTGGGCACGATTGTGTCATACTCCCAGTGCTCGGGCCGCCTGATCGCTCGGGTTGACTTTGGACTTGTGCCGCATCTGCGGCTGCACGCAACGAATCCTACCTGGGAGTTCCACGTTCGATGATCTCCATGCAAGTTTGGTTTTGGCTCTTGTTGCTCGCTCCTATCCGTGCGCAGGCAACCGCCGCCGCCAGTGACGCCCAAGCCTCGGCGGATCAGGCAAGTGTGCCCGAGCGCAAAGCACTCGTGCTGCGCGAATCTGGCGCCTTCGAAGGGTTCACCTTGTTCGCTCCACTGCGTTCGGGCACGGTTTTCTTGATCGACATGCAAGGCGTCGTCGTGCACCGCTGGGAGCAAGGCTTACCGCCCATCTCGGCGGACCTATTGGACGACGGCCGGCTGGTGGTCACTTCGCGCATCGATGACACCCCAGTGTTCTTTGGCGGAGGGCTGGGTGGGCGCATTCGCGAATTGAGTTGGGACGGCCAGGTGCTGTGGGAATACGTGCTCACAGATGCAGCGCGCGCGTTGCACCACGACATCGAGCGCCTGCCCAATGGCAACTACCTGGCCAATGTCTGGCAGCACCACAGTGTCGAGCAGGCCAGTGCCCTGGGACGCGATCCGGCTGGCGTCGGCGAATCTGGTTGGTGGCCCGATGCCGTGATTGAAATCGAGCCGCAGCGCCCAAGTGGCGGCAAGATCGTCTGGGAGTGGCGCATGGTGGACCACTTGGTGCAGGACCGCTTCCAAGACAAGCCGAACTTTGGTTCGCCGGCCGATCACCAAGGGCGCATCGACGCGAATTTCGACCTGCGCACACGCCCGCCCATGACCGAAGCCGAGAAGAAAAAGCTCAGGGAAACGGAGCGCAAGATGCGTGAACTGGGCTACGCCGGCGGGAGCCTAGTGCCGGAGGATGAGCCGTCGCCTGACAGTTTGTCGCGCGCCAAGCGTTCGGGCGACTGGACGCACATCAATTCCGTTGCCTATCACCCACAATTCGACTTGATCTTGCTGTCTTCTCCGCGGCTGGACGAGATCTTGGTGATCGACCACTCGACTACGACGGAACAAGCCCGCGGCAAGTCCGGCGGACGCTACGGCAAAGGCGGCGAGGTGCTGTACCGTTGGGGCAATCCGATGAACTACGGCCATGGCAGCGAATCCGATCGCCAGCTCTTCAGTCAGCATCATCCGGAGTGGATTGCTCCCGGACTACCGGGTGCGGGCCATGTGCTCGTTTACAACAACGGAAACGATCGCAAACCTGTCGAGTTCAGTTCCGTCGACGAGTTGGCCTTGCCGTTCGACGCGCAGACCGGATTCGCACGCGAGTCCGGCAAGGCATTCGGTCCAGCCGCGCCGCTGTGGAGCTACAGTGCCCCCAAGCCCGACGACTTCTACTCGTTCTTCATTTCCGGCTGCCAGCGACTTCCCAATGGCAACACGTTCATCTGTTCGGGTCAGCAGGGACGCCTGTTCGAGGTCACGCAAGAAGGCAAGATCGTCTGGGAGTACCACAATCCGCACGGCGGTGAGTTGCCCGCCCAGCCCTCGCGCGGCGGCGGCGGACCTTCTCCAGTCCAACCCGTTTCGATCTTTCGAGCCGCGCGTCTGGCGCCGGATCACCCCGGACTGGCGGGCAAGAACCTGAAGCAATCCAGCCCCTGATCGCGCCGCCAAGGCGCTTCTAGCCTCGAATCGTGCGCCAAGGATCCTCTTGGGACACGTCGATCAGTGCCGGTCCGTCGAACACGGCCGGAGAGAGAATCGCCAGGAACACGACCGTCTCCCGAAACACGTTGTAGGTGCCGTGAACTTCGTTGGTGGGCACGTGCGCCAGATCTCCGGCGCGCAAGATGCGCTTTTCGCGCCCGACCCACTGTTCTGCTTGGCCCGAAATGTAATACAGGGCCTCCTCCATGTGCGGATGGCGATGGAAGGCGTGCCCTGCGCCTGGCGGCATGCTGACGCGCACGATTTGGATCTGGCGGGCATCCGTGAGGCCGGCGCGACACAGCCATTCATGGGGGCCCCACGGGAGCACTTCGACCTGGGCCTCGCTGGAAGTGACAAAGCGCAGGCAATGTTCGCAGCTAGTCATCGCGATTTGCGCGCCGGCTTGGCGGCGGCGCGACCTCCCGTGCGCCGCGGCAGCCGCAGGCGCTTGAAGTGCTCGATCTGGGCCTTGATAGCGATTTCCGTAGGCAAACGCTCGGTGGAACTGGCGCCGTAGAAACCGTCGATGCCTTCCACGCGGTCGATGACGTACTGCGCGTCTTGCGGACTGGCGATCGGACCGCCGTGACACAGGCAAATCGTTTCCTTCCGGACTCGTTTCGCGGCCTCGACGATGTGTTGGATGCGCGTGACGCAGGTGTCCAGAGACTTGGTCGACTTGGCTCCGATGGTGCCGCCGCTGGTGCAACCCATGTGGGCCACGACGATGTCCGCGCCGGCGCGCGTCATGGCCTCGGCCTCATCCGGGTTGAATGCGTAGGGCGTCGTGAGCAGGTCGAGCTCGTGAGCCAGCGCGATGCAGTCGACCTCCAGGCCAAATCCCATGCCGGTTTCCTCGAGCGTCGCGCGCAGCTCACCTTCGATCAATCCGACCGTGGGGAAGTTCTGGATGCCGGCGAAACCCAGGGCTTGGAGCTCGCGCAAGAACAGGCGCGGGATCATGAACGGGTCGGTGCCGCACACGCCGGCAAGTACCGGCGTATGCGCGACGACGGGCAGGATTTCCAGGGCCATTTCTTTGACGATCTGGTTGGCGTTTCCGTAGGGCATCAAGCCCGCGGTCGATCCGCGTCCAGCCATGCGGTAGCGGCCGGAGTTGTAGACGATCAACAAATCGATGCCGCCGGCCTCTTCGCTCTTGGCAGAAATGCCAGTCCCCGCACCTCCGCCGATGATCGCCTCGCCGCGCGCGATTTGGGCGCGAAAGCGCTCGAGAATCTTGCGCCTGGATTGCGCTTGTGCCGGACGATCGGGGCGCGGGCGGGCAGACTTGCTCATGGAGGTTGCTTGGAGTGATGACAGATGCGGACTTGCGGGCGATCCCGCGACCCCGAGAAGTCCCTACCTTGCCTTGGCCTAGCCGCGGCGTCTACAGGCCTTGCCGCGCCCGGCCTGCTTACAATGCCCGCGCCATGGCTGTATTTCTCGTTGCCACGCTCGACACCAAAGGGGAGGAGGCTGCATTCGTGGCCTCCCGACTGGCCCAAGCAGGAGTTGATGTCGCGGTGGTGGACGCGGGCTGCCTGGGGGAGCCGCGCGGCCAGGCCCACGTGACGCGCGACATGGTGTTCGCCGCAGCGGGTAGCTCGTTGCACGAAATGCGTCAGCGCGGAGACCGCGGAATAGCGGTTGGCACGGCCGCGCGCGGCGTGGCCGAGATCGTGCTGCACGAATTTCGAGCCGGGCGCGTCGACGGCGTGCTGGCCATCGGCGGAGGCGCAGGGACGACCATCGGCACCGCAGCGATGCGCGCACTTCCGATTGGCGTGCCCAAACTCATGGTCAGCACCCTGGCGTCCGGCGAGGTGGGTCATTTCGTGGGCGACAAGGACGTGCTGATGCTGAACTCGGTCGTGGATCTGGCGGGCATCAATCGCATCAGTCGCGTGGTGCTCACGCGCGCCGCCCAGGCCATGGCCGGTATGCTGCGCGGCGGCGAACTGACGCATCCGGGCGACCGCGCTCTGGTGGCTGCGAGCATGTTCGGCGTAACCACGCCCTGCGTGCAGGCAGCTCGAGCGGTGCTCGAAGCTGCCGGCTTCGAAGTGCTGGTGTTTCACGCGACCGGCAGCGGCGGCAAGACCCTCGAATCGCTCGCCAAGGACGGCCTCCTAGCCGGCGTGCTGGATGTCACGACCACGGAATTGGCCGACGAGCAAGTTGGCGGATTTCTCAGCGCGGGCCCTGAGCGATTGACTGCCGCCGGACGGCATGGAGTGCCCCAGGTGGTATCGGTGGGGGCTTTGGACATGGTGAACTTCCACGGGCGCGCTACGGTTCCCGAGCGGTTTGCCGGGCGCAAGCTGTACGAACACAACGAACACGTGACCTTGATGCGCACCAGCGCCAGCGAGTGCCGCGAACTCGGGCGCGAAATCGGGCGCAAACTCGCTGCCGCGCGCGGGCCGGCCGAGATTGTGTTTCCCGGGCGCGGCATCTCGGCCTACGATGCGCCCGGTGGTCCGTTTCATGATCCCATGGCCCGCGCCGAGCTACTCGCCGGACTCGAGGAAACACGCGGCGCCGTGCCGCTGCATCACCTGGACTTGCACATCAACGACGCGGCGTTTTCGCGCTTCGTTGCCGAACGACTGATCGCTCTCATGGGCGCGAGCGCGCCCAGTCATTGACTCAACCTGCCATGAACAAGCTGCAATCGACCTGGATTTCGACGCTACTGCTTACGTCGCTGCTGAGCTGCGGCGAAAAGGCGCCGGCTCCCGACGCAGTCGGGACCGATTCCAAATCAGGCGCCAAGTCGGCCGCCAAGACACCCGCCTCGCAGTCGCCCAGCCCGGCAGCCGTTCCTGCTCCGGCGGGAAAGCAATCGATCACGGTGTGGTGGTTTCAGTGGGCGCCTGCGGACGGGTTGGCGGAGCTGGGCCGCGAGTTCGAAGCCGAGACCCAGATCGCGGTCAAGGTCGAACAGATTCCGCTTTCCAGCTACCAAGAAAAGGTGTTCCTGGAGTTCGGCGGTTCGAAGACCAGCTTCGATGTGGTCATCGGCGATAGCCAATGGATCGGTCGCGGCGCGAGCAAGGGTCTGTACCTGGAACTGACGCAGTGGCTTCCGACCGTAGTCGACTTGGCTTCGATCCACCCGCGTGCCGCGCGCTACTTGTGCGAGTACCCCGAAGGCTCCGGCAAATGGTTCGCGGCGCCTTGCGAAACGGACGCGGTGGGCATGGCCTACCGCAAGGACTGGTTCGAGGACGCCGCCGAGAAGGCCGCCTTCCAGAAGAAGTACGGCCGCGAGTTGCGTGTTCCCGACACTTGGGAGGAGTTCCTGCAGGTGGCGACGTTTTTCCAGCGCCCCGCGGACAAGCGCTTTGGCTGCGCGATTCCCAGTGATCGGGCCTATGACGGGCTGACCATGGGCTTCCAAAACGTCCTGTGGGCTTTCGGGGGCACTTGGCACGCGGAGAACTCCAACAAGGTGGTGGGGCACCTGGACACCCAAGGCACGATCGACGCCGTCGAGTTCTACAGGCAGATCGTGAATCTAGGACCGCGCGGAGCGGAGCGCCTCGACTATGGCCAAGTGCTCGAGGCCTTCACGAACGGGTCGACTGCCATGCTGCTCAACTACTTCGCCTTCTTCCCCGGGATCCACAAGCAGTTCGGAAACAAGGTGGGTTTTGCGGTCGTGCCCGCCCACAAAGGCAAGCGCGTGGCCTCGCTCGGCGGACAGGGCTTCTCGATCTCGACCAAAGTGCCCGCCTCGCAGCAGGAGCTGGCCAAAAAATTCATCGCTTGGTTCCTGCAGCGCAAGGTGCAAGAGAAGTGGATCACCAAGCCGGCCGGTTTCACGGCCAATGCGCAGATCTTGGCCAGCCCAGAGTTTCGCGCCCTGACGCCTTACAACGGTCCATTCGCCGATTCGATCGATTCGATGCGAGATTTTTGGAACGTGCCGTGCTTCAACGAGCTGCTCAGCGTGACGCAGCGCTACGTGGGCATGGCGGTGGACGGTGAACTGCCGGCCAGGGAAGCACTGCAGCTCTTGGCCGAGGAGAAAGAGCGCATCTTGGCCGAGGCGGGGCTGCTCTAGAGTGCAGGGCGCGAGACGCACGGCGAGGCCCGGCCGCCAGCGATTGGGCTGGTGGCTGGTGGCGCCCACGCTTGTGTTACTGGTGGGATTCAACGTCTTCCCGCTGCTTTACAACGTCGTGCTCTCATTCACCAACGCCGAACTGACTGGCGGCGAGCGGCGCAGCCTCGGCGGCGCCAACTACGGCCGGGTCTTCCGGGATCCGGTGTTTGCCGGAGCGCTGCGGCGCACGGCGTTGTTCGTGGCGTCGGTTGTGAGCGCGGAGCTGATCCTCGGGCTCGTGCTGGCGCTGGCCCTGGTGAAGCGCTTTCCAGGCAAGCACGTCGTTTTGACCTTGCTGCTCATTCCGATGATGCTCTCGCCCGCGGTCATGGGCCTGTTCTGGGGCCTGATCCTCAACGGCAACTACGGCATCTTGAACCAAGCCCTAGGCGCGGCCGGACTGAGTCAGCCCCAATGGCTCACCGATCGCGACCTGAAGTTCTGGTCGATCGTGTTGATCGACGTGTGGATGTGGACTCCGTTCATGATGTTGATCGCCCTGGCGGGACTAGGTGCGATTCCGCCATCGATCTATGAAGCGGCGCAAATCGACCGCGCCGGTCCGTGGCGCGTGTTTTGGCGCATCACCTTGCCCATGACGGCTCCCGTGCTGGGCCTAGCCGTGCTGTTTCGCGCAACCGACGCGCTCAAGCAATTCGACCTGGTCATGGCGACCACGGGGCCCAACGACGCCTCCACGCAGACGCTTTCGACGCTGCTGTACCAGGTGGTATTCCGAGATGGGAAAGTAGGACTGGGCAGCGCGTTCGCCTGCACGGTATTGGTGGTCGTGATGGCGCTGGCCACCGTGTTCACGCGCTACATCGACCGCATGCAGAAGACGGAGGCCGCGGCTTGAAGTTGTTGCGCTGGCTCGTGATTGCAGGCTACTTGTTCGTCGCTACCTTGCCCCTGGTCTGGATGGGGCTGTCTTCGATCAAGCAGCGCGACGCGACGATCAGCGCCAACGCGCGTTTCGTGCCTTCGCTCTCAGCCCCGGTTGGCGAGGATTCGGCGCGCTTCGAGGCCACGCTCGATCCCTATCGGCAGCTAGCCCATGTGCACGCTGGCGCGAGGCAGAGCTTTTGGGGCCACCTCAAAAGCAGCGTCACGATCGGATTCCTATCGACCGCGGCCGCCGTGGTGCTTGGGAGCGCTTGCGCCTACGGGTTCAGCCGATTCCGATTGGCAGGCAAGCAGGATTGGTTGTTCTTCATCCTTTCGACGCGCTTCATGCCGCCACTGGCAGTGGTCGTGCCGGTCTTGATCATGTACCGGCGCATGGACCTACAAGGCACGCATTTGGGATTGGCGCTCCTGTACACGGTGTTCAACCTGTCCATGGCCGTGTGGCTGATGAAAGGCTTTCTCGACGAAATACCGCGCGCGTTCGAGGAGGCCGCCATGGTCGACGGCTATTCGCGAGCCCAGGCGTTCGTGCGCGTCGTCTTGCCCGAAGCCGCAACTGGTATGGCGGTGACAGCCGTGTTTTGCCTGATCTCGGCCTGGAATGAGTACGGCTTTGCCATGACCCTCAATAGCTCGGGCGCGGTCACGGTGCCGGCCTATTTCGCGGGCTTGCAAGGCAACATCGAGGGCATGCCTTGGCCGCAAATAGCAGCCGGAGCGCTGGTGTTCGTCGCACCGATCGTGGCTTTCACCGTGCTCGTGCGCAAAAACTTGCTGCGCGGCATGACCTTTGGAACGATCAAACAGTGAGCACCCAGCGATCGGAACCCGTCGCTGCCGCTCAGATTGCAGAGCGCGTAGCCCTCGTCGGACTCTCTCTGGGAGTCGGATGCATGATTCAGCCCTGGTGGCGAGGAGGCATGCGCGTGGGCTTCTTCGTCACGGCCGCGTGCATTCTGGCTCAGATCGTGTGCAGCCACTGGCCGCGCCGCGCGCCATGAGCTTCTTGGAGCTGCAGAGTCTGCGCAAGACCTGGCCGGACGGTACCCAAGCCGTGAAGAGCCTGGATCTGGCCATCGAGGCCGGTCAGTTCGTCGTGTTGCTTGGTCCGTCAGGCTGCGGCAAGACCACGACCTTGCGCATGGTGGCGGGACTCGAGCAACCCAGCTCGGGCAGTGTGCGACTGAATAGCCAAGACGTGACCCACGCCCCGCCTTCGGCGCGCGACATCGGTTTCGTGTTCCAGTTCCACGCTCTGTATCCGCATATGAGCGTGGAGCAGAATCTGCTGTTCCCCCTGGAAAACGTGGGAGTTCCAAAGGCCGAGCGGCGAGCGACGGTGGCGCGCGTCGCCGCGGCCTTGGGGCTAGACGGAATGCTCCGGCGCCGTCCGCGCGAACTCTCCGGCGGCGATCAACAACGCGTGGCCTTGGGGCGCGCCTTGGTGCGCAAACCGGCGCTGTGGCTCATGGACGAACCGCTAGGCATGCTCGACGCCGGCGAACGCGCGCACATGTGCGAGTTCTTGCGCGCCAAGCAGCTCGAGCACCGCGCCGCGACCATGTATGTCACCCACGACCAAGAGGAAGCCATGCGTCTAGCCGACCGCGTCGTCGTCATGGACCGCGGAGAAGTGTTGCAGGATGGTCCACCCGGGATGGTGTACAGTGAGCCGCAATCGCTGTTCGTGGCGCGCTTCGTAGGGAGTCCAGGCATGAATCTGATCGAGGGCGATGCGCGCGCGGGCGTGTTCCAGGCACGCGGCACGAACATCCAGTGGGCCTTGCCGCATCCGGTGCCAGACGGACCTGTGATCGTGGGTGCGCGGCCGGAAAACGTGCGCGTCGACGCGGAAGGTGCATTCACCGGACGAGTCGTGCTGGATGCCTTCGTAGGACCGTGCCGCTATGTCCACTTGGACAGCCCCGCTGGCCGCATCGTCGTGCGAGTTTCAGCGGACCAGAGCGCGCCCTCGGGAGGCCAGTGGCGCGTGGAGTTTGACCCACGGGCCTTGTGTTTGTTCGATCCGCGCACAGGTCGGCGTTTGAACGAGAGCCGAAGCTGATGAACTCGGTCGACGATCGCGACAAGCCCGGTAGTCCTGCGCTCTTGGAGCCCAAAATGCTCACCATCCGCGGCCTGACCAAGCGCTTTGGTTCGGTGCGTGCACTGGACGGAGTCGATCTCGACGTCGGAGCGAAAGAGTTCGTGGTCGTGCTCGGGCCTACGGGCTCCGGAAAGACCACGCTCTTGCGCGCCATCGCCGGCTTGGAAACGCCGGAAGGCGGCGTGATTCGATTTGCGGGCCAAGACGCGGCCGAACTCTCACCCGCCGAGCGCGACGTGGCCTTGGTGTTCCAGAACTTTTCGCTGTATCCCGGCCAAAGTGTGCGCGCGAACCTCGAGTTTCCCTTGCGCGCGCCGGGTCGCGGCTTGACGCCGGCTCAAGTTGCCGAGCGCGTGGATTGGGCCGCCAAGCTGCTGCACATCGAGCATCTGCTCGCGCGGCCCTCGCGCCAGCTCTCGGGAGGGGAGATGCAACGAGTCGCCATCGGCCGGGCGATCGTGCGCAGGCCGCGCCTGTTCTTGATGGATGAGCCGCTCACCAACCTCGACGCCAAGCTGCGCGAGGAGCTGCGCGTCGAATTGCGCGAGTTGGCGCGCAGTCTTGGAACGCCGGTGCTTTGGGTTACCCACGACCAGGCCGAGGCGCTGTCCATGGCCGACCGCGTGGCCGTGCTGAGCGCCGGCAAGATCTTGCAGGCCGCGACGCCCATGGAAGTGTACTCGCGCCCCGTTTCGCCGCATGTCGCGCGTCTCTTGGGCTCGCCGCCGATGAATGTGCTGCATGTCCAGCGACGCGAGGCATGGTGGTGTGCGCAAGACGGAACGCCCCTGTGTCCGGCACAGGCCACCGCTCCGATGCGGGCCCAACTGGGATTTCATCCCGAACACGCCGTTCCCACCGGCGGTCCCAGCGAGGCCATTGTGCGCGTGGTCGAAGACGTGGGCCCGGTCAAGATCGTCGTTGTGGAATGGGCCGGTGCACTGGTGCACCTGCAAGCCGACAAGACGTGCGCTTTGGTCGCTGGCGCGCGCGTGCGGCCGCAAGTGGACTCGAGCCGAGTGGTCATCTGGCCCGATGGACCGCTTGAGCGCTCATAGACAGTTCAATGCCGTGCGCGGAGCAGGTGCACCCGCCAGGCTCAGGCCGGAGCAAGTACCACGGACCTATGAATCAGGACCACACCAAGGCATCAACTCGAAGTCGATTGCCGCAGTAAGTGCAACGGATTCGGGAGCCGAAAATTCTGGATCTCGACCGAAGAACTGGGCTTGTACATGGAGGAAGCCTGGGACCTCCGCGCAAGTGACTACAACCCCCGGGATGTTTGCAGGCCCAAGGCCCACTCGCGCCAGACCTTGGTTTCGCCGCGCATGGCGATCGTCGCGAGCCATTCTTGAAGCTTTGGATGGTCGCGGCCGGTGCGCAGGGTCGTCAGCGCCAGGCCCTGGATGGCGGGGAGGTAATTAGGCGAACTCTCCAGTGCCGCCGAGTAGCTGGCGAGGGCCTCCTCGGTGCGCCCGACTTGGTCGAGCAACAGCGCCAAGTTGACGCGCGGATCGGGGTGGCCCGGCATGAGCTTTTGGGCCCATTCGAATTCGCCCGCGGCTTCGTAGCGCAGCCCGCGCTTCAAGAAGACCACGCCCAGGTTGTTGTGGGCGGGACCGAAGTAGAGATCATGGGCAAGCGCCTTGCGCAGAAGCTTCTCCGCCGCTTCGATGCCTGTGGCGATCAGGTCGGCTGCTTCGCGCGTCAAGCGCTCGGCCAGAGTCGTATTGTGCTCGGCCTGGGACGCGGGCGTGTACGGGCTCGGCGGAGCGGAACGCATAGCGCTGCAGGCACCAAGCACCAAGCAAAGCCACACCGCACGCCTCATCGGATGATCCTGGGCTCGATCATTGGCCAATCGCCTTCCAGTCCCGCCTCTTCCAAGGCCTTGGCGCTAGTCCAGCGCAAATCCTCAAACGAGCGCCCCTTGACCACGTTGCAGCGCAGGAATACGAAAAAGCGTGACTTCGAGCCGGAGTTGGACTGATCGCGAAAAAGCGTGCCAAGCAGCGGAATCGATCCCAGCCAGGGCACTTGGCTCGCCGACTTGCCTTGGGATTCGATCTCCAGACCTCCCACGACAACCGTCGAGCCATCGGGCACGGTCACCACGCTCGTGAGTTTGGTTTCTTGCCTGGGCGGCGGGAGCGCCGGATCCGATGGCTGGCCCACGAAGGCCGAGATCGAGATCGAGTAAACGAGCACGATCTGGTCGCCCTGCGAGACTTGGGGCTTGACCGAGATCGAAGTTCCGGCGTCGAAGGTGCCGCCAAAGGTCGTGGTCGCGACGGTGGTCGAGGCGTTCGTGCTGGCGTAGGGCGTTTGGACGGTACTGTCGAGCGTGGCCTGTTGGCTGTTGGCGACCAAAACCTTGGGGATCGTGAGCGAACGCCCGCGATTGAGGCTTTCCAGCGCGCGCACCAGGCCAGAAAACTCCCCCGGCCTGAGCACTGCCCCCGAGAATCCCGTCCCAGACGCGGGCGGCAACGATTCCTCGGTCGGCGCTGGCGAGCCCAAGCCAAACAGGCTCGCCAGGCCGATCTGCACCTCGCCGCTGGAAGTCAGGCGCTGGATCTCGACGCCCAGGTCGCGCGTCTGACTCTCGGACAGGCTCAACACGAGCGCTTCGACCTCGACCTGCGCGTGGCGAACATCGAGCGTGGCCACGAGGTTGCCAAGCTGGTCCAAAAGTGGTGCAGGTCCAAAGGCGATCAGGCGGTTGGTGCCCTCGTCGGCGGAGAGCGTGACATCGCCTGAAGGCGAGCTGGCGCGCGCCACGATGCGTGTGGATGTTGCTTGCTGGAGCGGGGCGCTCACGCCCTGGGGTGGCGCCGGCTCTTTCGCTACATCCTTGGAGCTGCTCGCTTGCTCGAGAACTCCTGCGGCCAAGAGGTCTTGCAACAGCTCAAGCAGCTCACTGACCTGCCGGTGCTGAATCAAGAACACGCGCATCGGCCGGCGGCTGTCCGGCGAGGTCGCTTCCAGTCGATCTAGGCTCTTGCGTATCTCGGCGTGCCGGCTGGGCGTGGTGGTGACAAAGAGCGTGCCTGTGAGCTCGTCCTGGACCACGCGCCAAGCATGGGGACCGCCCAGGGAGGAATCGCCGCGCACGAGTTCTTCCAGGAGCTTGGCTGTTTCAGCCAAACCAAAGCGCTGGGGCACGTAGCTCTCGGTGCTGACCGGCTCGGGCCGGTCGAAGCGCGCGATCGTGTCCTTCCACCAGGCGATTTCGGTTTCCGGCGCGACTACCAGCACCGAGCGGCTCTCGGCTAGGGCTAGCAACACACCTTGCAGTGCTTGGCCAGAAACGGCCTTGCGCGAAATGGTCACGCGCTCGACCAGCGCGCCCAAGGCGACGGGACTCGTGTGTTGCAGCACGACCTCCACGATATGGGGTTCTTGTGCCCCACGGTCGAGGACGTCGAGGAAAGCGAGGATCTGGGCCACGTTGGGCCGCAAGTCAGCCAAGAGAATCGTTCCAGAATCCTTGGCGGGTGTAATGCTGCCCGCCGGTTTGGACAACAGCATCTGCAAAACGGGCAGCAATTCGTCGGGTGTACGAAAAGAGAGCGGCACGAGCACCTTGACGAACCCAGCGCGGGCGCCGGCACGCGAAAGCGCCTCGAGTTTTGCCAGTGACGGTGCATCGGCCAGCGACACGACCCGCAGCACTTGCGCGCCAGGAGGCTGAACCGTGGTCAAGCCGCTTACATCGAGTTCGCGCTGAAACGTGTCCAGGACCTCTTGTGGTGAGTAGGCGATGCCAGGCTGCAGGCGCACGTTGCCGGTCAGCGCCGCGGGGTCGAACTCCAAGGGAATGTCGAGCGAGTGCGCGCAGGCGATAGCCATGTCGCGCAGGGTGATCTCCTCGGCAAAGGTGGTTGGGAGTCCCGGCTTTTCCTTGCGGCCTTGTTCCGCGGCAGGCTCTTGTGGAGTCCGCGCTTCCTTGAGCGCGGGATCTTGGCCCGGCCCAGTCGGATCCGCGGACGCATGCGCAACGAATGCAAACAACACGCAAAGCACGAGCGGCCCCGCCCGCACGAGCAAGGCGCTGACGCTCATGACGCGAACCAAGTAGCCCGTGGCATGCAGGCGAGCACGAGTCCGCAAGGGCAAGTAACCACCCACGCGCAACAGTGCCGAATCGATCGCGAACGAATCACTCGCCCGACGTCGCCGCAAGTGCCTGCTGAACGGAAGCCAGGTTTGCATCGCAGGCACTCTTGGCCAAAGCAACGGGCGCCTCACTGCGGCATTGACTCAGGAACCCGGCAAGCTGTGCGTTGACGGGATCGTCGTACTTGGCGCAAATCTTCTCATTGGAGAGCGCGTCGCGCAGCTTGACCCATTCTTCCTGCGTGCGCGCTGCCACCAGGAATTCCGTGGGGACGTCCCAATCGGCGTTGGCGCGAATATCTTGCAGCGTAGTCTGCTTGGCAGGCGCGAGTGGAGCCGTTGCAGCGGCGAACAGATTATTTAGCACGTCCTCGCGCTTCGCCTCGGCGGCTGCAAGGTCGGCTGAACTCGTGGCCAGCGCCGCCACTTCTGCCTCCGAAGCCAGACCGCTTTGGACCTTGCGGGCCAGCGCGTCGGTCTGTACGCGGAGCTTGGCATAGGCCTCGTCAGCGCTGGCCAAAAGCGTGGGGCCCTCTTGGAAAGCGCTCTGGAACTCGGCCAATACGGCGGAAGCTTCGCCTCCATCGACGCCTGCGGACGCAAGCGCCTTGGGATTTAGACCTGCGCGCAGCATCGCCACCTGGATGGTGGATGAGCTTGCCTGCGCCGCCGCGGCCGTCGCTGGCCGCAAGAACCTCACGGCAAGCGGAATGGTGAGCAAGAACAAGGCGAGGCTGAGGAACGAGGCCGGATGGCGAACGACTCGCGACATGGCGATTCTCCTTCTAGTTCGTGAGGAAGCGAAAGGACCGTCCGTCTCCTTGGATGCTGGGGGAGCGCGGCAAGAAAAACGGCCCGTGCAAGGATTGTTAGCGAGGGAGCGCAGGTTCGCTACAGGACTCATGGCGATTTCTTGCTTTCTCGCCAAAGGGATCGCCCATGACGAGCGACTCCATGTTTGTTGGTATTCGGCGCTCGAGCGGATTCGGTCATTGACTCAATCGCACAAGAAAAATGAGAATTGCGGTGCGGGATCGCGCCCAATCGTCGCAAGTCGTTATTGGATTTGGATTTGGATTTGGATTTGGATTTGGATTTGGATTTGGCGAGCGGCGAGGGTCGTTCTCGGCCCCGCACGGCAGTCAGCGCAGGCCGTAAACCAAAGCGTGGCACGTAGTTTGAATGCTCGCGTGGCCAGGAACCCGGGCCGGATGCCGCCAGAAAAAAAATCTCGAGTACCCCGTAGCGCGCCCACGAAACCTGGCTAATGTTCTAAAGAGCGCGCAGCCTTTCCCCCCCGAGGCCTCGCGCGCCGACGTTCCCAAGGAAGTAGGAGATTTCGCCATGGTTCGCACTTGCCGTGCCCGCGCCGCTCACCGTTGCTCCGCCGCAACCGTTTTCGTTTTCAGCCTGATTTGCTCCAATTCCGCGCAGGCGACGCAATCGCAACTCCTTGAAACGCACGCCGACTCGCTCACCACCTATCGAGCGGCTAGAACGCTCACGCAGGATGTTCGGCCGCGCCCAGAGCAACGCGGCCTCAACCTCGACGGCAGCGTCCGCAAGGGATCAAGCCTTTCGATGTCGCTCGCAGCCAATCCCTTTGAGCAGGCGTTTTCCGGCCAGACCGAGTTGAGCGAGATTCGGCTCGACACGGGAACGTGGTCGCCGACCATGATCGATCTGGCGTTGCCAGCGCCGGGCTTCCGTTGGATCGTGGGCCGCTCGTACAACGCGCGCCAGGATGACTCAGGCGCGTTCGACGGGGAGGGCCCTCAAGGCAGGAACTGGGTGCAGCTTAGCCAGCCTGAGATCGTGCTGTATGACCACCCTTCGGACAACACCAAGGACGTGCTCTACCTGGTTTACGGGGCCGACCGCTACGCGGAGTACGCGCGCGCAGGTGCCTCCAGCAATCAGTACAAGGGCAAGAACGGCGCGGCAGGATGCTTTGACTATCAGGCCGGCACGCCCGATCTGTGGGTCCTGACCGATCAGAACGGCATCACGTTCACGTTCTTTGGTTTCGACACCGCCAGTGGCCAGGCCGACGGGCAGCTATGGAAGATCGAGGATCCCGCGGGCAACAAGGCCTACGTGGGCGATCCAACCACGGCCGCTACTGCGGTGACCAGCGGTTACGATGCGGGAGCGCGGATGATCAAGGCCGTGGATTCAGCCGGGAGGCGCTACACCTACACCTACAACGCCGACTCCACGCCGCACCTGACGCAGGTCAAGGCCAAGACCAAGACCGGCGGAAGCTGGGAGGGAACGCCGACTGGCGTCGCGGAAGTCGGCAAGGTCGACTACACCTACTACGGCAGCGAATCGAACGGCGACCCGGGCGACCTCAAGACCGCCAAAGTGACCTTGCCGCTCTCAGACAGCGGCGTAAACGAGGTGCGCGTGCAGTACTTCAGGTACTGGGAAGGCACTTACAACTCGTCCACAAACCCCGGGTACCCGCACCAGATCAAGCTCTTCTTGGATCATGAGGGAGCGCGGAAGTTCGACTACCTCGACTCGACCTTTGACGACGATTTCCTCACCGAGACCACCGACAACCTCAAGCCTTACGGCGCAGCCTACTTCGAGTACGACAGCTCGCGACGCGTGGCCAAGACCTGGACCAGCGGCCAGTGCGGATGCTCAGGAGCCGCCACGGGAACCAACGAATACCGCTACGAGACCAACATCAGCTACTCGGATAATTCTGGCTACGACACAACCTGGGCTCGGCGCACGAGCGTCAAGCGCCCCGACAATTCTTGGATCACGCAGTACTTTGATGAGACGGGCCAAGGCCTTCACCACCTGACCACGGACGCCGACCCTGCGAACACGAGCCCCGCGCCTGGAACATGGGCGCAAAAGGTGACGCGGGACAGCGGCGGACGGGTCACCGAGGTGTCGTCACCGGCCAACGTCACAGCCTATACGCACTCCACGGGCAGCCTGAGCGCAAGCACCAGCGCTGGGCTGGTCCACGAGTACACCCGCGCGAGCAGCGGCGACATGACCGGTTTTGTCACCGCCCAGAAATACAAGACCGGCACGAGCGGGTCGGCGTACTTCCTGGAGAACGCCACCTGGACGTCGATCACCAAGGCGATCACGGACGTGACGGTAGTACGGCCGCTGGTGTCGGCGGGCCGCTCGTTCGCCACAGCGAGCACGACCGAGACGGGCTATGACGAGACGTCGTACTCCTACGCCAGCTACTCGGGCGCGAGCCCGTCGCAGCCCCTGGCCGTGGAGACGGTGACGACGACCTACCCGGCGGTATCGACAGCCAAGAACGGCTCGGGCACGGCCGTGGTCGTCTCCGATCACTTTCGCAAGGACGGCCTGCAGGATTTTCACGCCGAGACCGATGACTCCGATCGAATCGTCACCTACTCGGCCTACACGAACGGCCTGGAAACGACCAACACGCCGGATGCGAACACGACGTCGCTGAGCCCACCCACCGGATTCTCCCACCTCGGCACGCCGCTCAACAACTCGACGAGCACGACCTACGACGAGCAGGGGCGCAGCGCGACCGAGACCTCGCCCGATGGCCGGGTCACTAAGGAGTACTGGACGACCCTGGCCGACCGGCGGCTGGTGCTGCTCTCCTACCCCAAGTACGTGTCGGGCTCGGGCACCTACTACGGGCCGGCGAGCTATACGGTGCTCAACCACGCGGGGAACGCGGAGGTTTCAGGCGTGATCGCGTTCAGCGGCGGGTCGACGACCACAGGGCAGACCAGCCACATCAACGAGGCGGATGCCGACCCGATCACGGCCGTCGACACGGGGACTCTGGCCCAGATGCGGACCTCGGTCTACGACAGCTCGGGAACGCAGATCAACGAGAAGCGGGACTATTTTGTGATTCCGTCGTCGGGCGCCGGCACGGATGGGACGCACTATGACCCTACCAAGTACGGCTATGACGACATGGGGCGCCGCCGCAGGGTGAAAGAGGCGCACGGCACGATCGCCCGCACCGTGTTCGACGCCTTGGGCCGAACCACAGCGCGTTGGATAGGTACCAACGACTCGTCGTTCGCGGGCGGGGAAGCTGGCACTGACAACATGGTCAAAGTCGAGGAGCTTGCCTACGACGGCGGCTCGGCAGGGGGCAACAGCAACGTGACGTCCCGCACGGCGTTCGTGCAGGACAACACGACCGACCAGCGCCAGACCACGTACACCCACGACGTGCGCGGAAACGTGCTGCTAGAGACAAACCCGCAATCGCCCCACGTCTTTTCGAAGTTCGACAACCTTGGTCGCGACGTGGCGAGCGCCACCTTCAGCTCGACGGCCAACATCGTGGTCGGCACGGACGACCCCACGACCGAAACCTCCAATCGCGTCGGGCTGACCCAAAACTCCTACGACGAACGCGGGCGCGTGTGGAAGACGCAGCGGCACAAGATCGACGTCGCCGATGGCTCTGATGACGACAACCTACAGTCCTTGACCTGGTTCGATCGGCTCGGACGGACCGTCAAGGTCGATGGCGAGAGCGAGCTGTCAAAGTGGTCCTACGACCGTGAAGGTCGCCAGACCCACCATTTTGTTCTGGCCGCGGAGAACGACACCACCTACGCCGAGGCGCTCGCCAAGAGCGACGACCAGGTCTTGCTGGAGGACCAGATGGTCTATGACGTGGACGGCGAAGTTCTCGTCAGCGCGCAGATCTCACGATTTCACAGCGACATTTCGACTGGTGCAACATCAGGGCCGCTCGACACAGACGCCGACGGCGACCGGCTCCTGTTCACGGCTAGCAACATCAAGGGTCGAATTCAGATCACGGCGAGCTGGTACGACTCGTTGGGCAGGATTCAGGATCAGGTTCGGTACGGCACCAACGGCGGCGCGAACTTAGACCGCGACGGGCTTTCGGTGCCGGCTCGATCGGATACTGCGCTGCGCACGACCTACGTCTACAACGACGACGGAACACTCAAGGAGGTCTCGGATCCCAAGGAACTCGAGACGCGCTACGAATACGACGCGCTGGGAAGAAAGACCAAGACCATCGCCAACTATGTGGACGGCACGCCGGGCGGCGGAACCAACGGGGACGAAGACCAGACCGTAAGCCACGCGTTCACGGATGGCCTTCAGGTGTCGATGACCGCAGATCTGCCCTCCGGGGAAACCGATCAAGTCACTACATACACATTCGGCACAGTCAAAGGGACGAGCGCGGGCGAATCCAAGGTCGCGAGTGGCCACCTCTTGCAGAAGGTGACGTATCCCGACTCGGCGAACTCCGACGACGTGGTCAAGTACGCCTACAACGCGCAAGGCCAGCGGATCTGGCAAAAGGACCAAGCAGGAAATATCATCGAGACCGTGTTCGACACGGCAGGCCGCGAAGCGCACCGACGGGTCTCGACCCTCGACGCCGACTTCGATGGCGCCGTGCGCCGCATCAGCACTACCTACAATTCCCGAGGACAGCGCGAGCTGGTGACCCAGTATGACAACGCCACCGTCGGCAGCGGCACGGTGGTCGACGAAGTCAAGTTCACGAACGATGGCTGGGGCAACCTAACGTCCTTCGAGCAGGACCGGAATTCTGCCGTTGGAGCCTCCGGATCGGTCGATGACTACGAGGTGGGTCTTGCCTGGGACAAGCAGACCACCGGCCGGAACACCCTGCGGCGCACTAGCCAGACGCTTACTGGCGGCCGGACCTTCGATTTCAGCTACCGCTCGGTTGGCGGGCGTTTCGACGCCGACGTGTCGCGAGTGACCCAGATCACGTCCAGCGGCACCGCCCTGGTGACCTATGACTACAATGGCACGGGCCAAGTGGTCGGGACCTATCTGGAAGAGCCGGACATGATGTCAAAACAGTACACAGCGACGGCGGGTGACTACGCTGACATCGACCGCTTTGACCGCGTGACCACCTGCAAATGGACCAAGAACCTGGCGACCGACCGGGACCTCTTCAAAGTCGAAGTGGGCTGGGACCGCGGATCGAACGTGACCTACCAGGACGACTTCGTGCATGCGGGGTTCGACGTCAACTACACCAACGACAACCTGAACCGGCTGATCCGCTCCGAGGAGGGCACGCGCTCGGGCGGGTCGATCACGAGCCGCACGCGCGACCAGCAGTGGACCCTGAACCAGGCCGGCAACTGGGAGCTCGACAAGGTGGACCTGAACGGCGATGGCGACTTCGTCGACACGGACGAGCTGAACGACAAGCGCACGCACAACGCCGTCAACGAGCTGAATGCGCGGGATACCGACGACAACGGCACGGACAACTTCACGCTTGTGTACGACGAGCCGGGCAACCTCACCGACGACGGCGAGGACTACGAGTACGAGTGGGATGCTTTCTATCGCCTGCGGCGGATCAACACGCGCGGGCAGCAGTCGGTGCTGATCGCGGAGTTCAAATACAACGGCCTGAACCACAGGATCAGCGTGCATGAGGACACCAACGACTCGGGCGGCGTAACCTCGGCCGACAAATGGTTCCACAACGCCTACGACGATCGCTGGCGGGAAGCCGGGGTCTACCGAGAGAGCGACACCGCCCCCAAGGAGCAGTATCTGAACCACGCGGCGGGGCTGGACGGGGCGGGCGCCAGCTCCTACATCGACCTGGTGGTCCTGAGAGAGCGCGATGCCAACACGGCCTGGACGGATGCGTCGGACGGCACTCTGGAGGAGCGGCTTTACTACCTGCAGAACTGGCGCGCGGATGTGGTGGGGCTGGTCGGGGCCGACGCGGCGCAGAAGGAGGCGGTGCGGTACTCGCCGTATGGCGTGCCGTTCGGGCTTCCGGCGGGGGACTGCGACTCGGACGGGGATTGCGACCAGGCCGACGCTGATCAACTGCAAGCCTGGATCGACGCATCCGCATACGATGTTCGTGGCGACGTCAACTTGGGTGGAAATATGGATGGGGCCGATAAGTCGACCGTCCAAGGCACCCTTAGTGGAGTAATTGAAGGGAGGTCGGTTCTGACTGGTAGGAGCAACAACAATCGGATTGGCATTGCTGGGCGGTGCGTTGCTACATTCGACACCAACTTGACAACTATCAGAGACAGGCTTGCCAAGTGCATGCTTGGCCGGTGGACGTCGCGAGACCCGGAAACCTACATAGACTCAGTGTGTTTGTATTCTTACTGTGGAAGTGCGCCCATTTCGAAAGTTGATCCGACCGGCCTAAGCACGATCACCCTTACAACGGATTGCAAGCGTCCCTGGCACTTTATGGAACCTCAACCTCAGGGGCCCGGCATAGGGAATATGAAGAGTTTCGATTGCGATCCAAGTGATGGAATCTCAGCGGGAAACATAGCAGAGACATGCTCGGATTTGTTGGCAAATGATGCATCTTTCGGTAATGGCATAAACGTAATCGATAATGCGCAGTGTTGCAAGGGAAACAATGACACCAATAAGAAAAAGTTCAGTACTGATGATTTTATGGAGTTTTGCACTGGAGAGGTGAACGGCTCGCCCTCGTCCTATAGCTATGACCCGCAAACAAAGAGCGGAAAGCTCGGCCCTTTCGATCCTAAAAAGTTTTGTACAGGCTCGCCGTGCAAAGAAGTAAAAAAGAAAAAGAAGAAGAAGCCCGTGGGGGACCCACCCAAACAGTTGTTCTAGCGCGAAGTGTCCCAATGGTTACAACGACAGACTACAGTCCGTTGAGAACCTAAGAATGTCAGTAAATGGTATGTTACAGCCAAGCGATCAATTCCAGCTTAGGGTGCCCGCGCTCCCGCAGAGTCCTCTGCACCGCTCTTGTGTAGTGGTGCCCATCAACAGATGGTTCGCCGAAGCAGGGAGACTGACTTGTGCCGGTCTTGTTTCCTGTGGCGTCTTTTCAGCTGCATGCCAGCCAATGACAAGTCATTTAATGGGCTCATCCGGTGCTCAAGTGCAGCTACCGCCGGAGATCTGGCGTAGTAAGTCCGCACAGGAACATGCCAGCGCAGAACAAAGCCATCAACCAGAGCCGCGTCACAAGGTTGGAGCGGATTCCCTGTTAGCGTTGAGAGTAGTCGGTGCCATCGACAATCCGGGCCACCCAGAGGCGTCGTTTTCTGTTCACCTGTTTGGCCTGCAGACTCTGTACGATATTGGTGCCAAGCCTGGAGAAACGTGGAGTGCGGTACGCGTGCCCGTGCAATTGGCCACATGGGAGAATCAACACTCAGGTGATCGATTCGACTGCGGTTTGAGTGAGTTCACGGTTTCCAACTACAGGGTGCTCGGGCTCCTAGCTGTCGACGATCGGGGAAACATATGTTCAGCGGATATCGCTGGCGTAGGCGGCCTTGATACGAAGACTTCAACGGAGGTCCCTCTCCGGGACTTCGGTGTGGCAAGTCTCACCCCAGCAACTGGACAAGTAGAAGTCACAATCAGGGACAGTAACGGCCTGCCGATCGTTGGCGCCACAGTGTTCTGCATTCCTAGTGAGGATGGCTGGTGGTGGCTTGATGATCTAGCTTATCCGAACGTTTTGCTTAGTGCGGCCTTCGCGGAGCGGATTGGATTCAGAGTATGTAAGATCACCAATCCGACTGGCGTGGCGCTGTTTGATTCGCTGCCTCGAAATGGTGAGGGTGTGACTCAGTACAAGATCTTCGGTTTTCACGACGAGTGCCTGATTGGACAGGAACTAGTGGAAGCGCGAGGTGGGAACACTGGCAAGTGCTCACTGGAATGTGTCCGACTCACGGAATTGGAAGTAGTGGGATCATTGTCGGACGTGGACGGTAGACCAATCGTCGGCGGGAGTGTTTGGTTTGCCAACGGACCGTTCACGGTAACCAGGTCTGATGGCAGCTGGCGTCTGCCTCCTCGGATCGCAGGCCCTGGTCCGTGGAAGGTCTGCGCTTATAGTGATGGATATGAGGAATTCGAAGAGGAAATTGGCTGGAAGACTCTCTTGGAAGAAGCGCCGCATATGAGAATTGTGTTGGTAAGGCGGCAGTGACTGTGTTGATGGCGTTGGCTAGCCCGTTGAAAAAGTACCCTGCTACGGCATCGCACTCTTCAGCGTGGCGTCGTCACGCTTGTCGGGCCGTGCTCAGCGGCCAGGAAGGCCGCTTCCGTCGCCCCTCCGACGCGTTCCTAGCCACGACAAAGAGCGCTTTGCCTCGCGACGGGGTAGTGTCCAGAGTTTTACGCACATTCTGTGTACAGTTGCTTGACGCACGCCTGGACGTAGGGTGCAAGTCCGGCCGCCCTATGTCGGCGAAGCGCGCGCCGGAGTGATGTAGCGCTCGCGGTCTACTTGCGCGCGGCGGCCCAGGCCCAGGGCGTCAAGCTCGCGATGTCGGACGCCTTGGTGGTCGAGAGCCGACCGAGCACGTCCTCAATATAGGCCTGGGGATCGACGCCGGCCTGTTTGCACGACAGCACCAACGAGTAGAGGCGGCACGCGACCTCGCCGCCCTTTTTGCTGCCCAGGAGCTGCCAGTTGTTGCGGTTATGCTGAACTCCGCGTAATCGAAAGAATTGGCTGTTCGCCGGGAGCGAGCGGGGCGGTAAGGCAGCGGCGATCGCCTACAGTCTGATTCAGAGCTGCAAGCTGACTGGCGTCGATCCGCTGGTCTACCTGCGCGATGTGCTCATCCGCGTCGCCACGCACCCGGCGTCACGCGTGGACGAGCTCAGGCCGGCCAACTGGAAGCGCATCTTCGCACACCAGGCCGCCAACTAAGCGACCGACGGCCCTCGCCACTTGCACCTGGAGGCTGCCCACCACATTGGGCCATGGCCAGCGGCTCTCGTGATTCGCCGGCGGACGCCATACCGATGATCGAAGGCGCAGGCGCGTGGGGCACGGTGCATCCGACGTACGCGGCGTACGCACGCTCGTTCGGACTCCATGTCGATGCCTGCGCGCCGCGCCAGCCGCAGCAAAAGGGCAAGACCGAGGCAAAGGTGCATCTGTGCCGCGGCCTGTTCGAGTCACTGGGCCGTCGTTTCGACGGCATCGAAGAGCTGCAAGGACGTACGGACGAGCGCATCGATGGCTGGAGCGAGCGGGCGATCTGCCCTGCGACGGGAAAATCCGTGCGCGAGAGCTGGCAAGAAGAAATCCCCTACCTGAGGCCACTGCCGATGCTACCCGAGCCGTTTGACGTGACCGTGATTCGCCCCGTGCAGCGCGATTGCCTGGTCAACTTCGAACAGCACCAGTACACCGTGCCCTTCGAACACGTCGGCCTCCATGACGAGGTGCGTGGCTGCGCCGGAAAAGTGCAGATCGTCGCCGACCACAAGGTCGTGCGTGAGTATCCGCGGCACAGCGAGCAGCGACTCTTGATCGATCCGGCCTGCTACGAGGGCACGTCGACCGATCGCGTGCACGCGCCGCCGCCCCTGGGACGCATGGGCAGGCGACTGCAGGAGATCTACTCGATGCCGGTCCAGACCCGTCCGCTGGACCTGTACGCCGCGCTGGCGGAGGTGGCACGATGAGCAAGGCTGGCGACACCAAGCTCGAACTCGACAAGACACGCGACGCGACGCTCTCGCTGGGCCTCGAGCACGGCGCCGCGGCACTGTCGGACATGATTTCGAGCGCAGTCAAGGGCGAGATCGCTCCGCATCGATTTCTCGACGAGCTGCTCGCCGTCGAGATCAGTCACCGTGAAGAGCGGCGAGTGAAGACCTCGCTGCGCCTGTCGGCGTTGCCGATCGGCCAGACGCTTTCAGACTTCGACTGGAGTTTTAAGCCCGACATCGATCAGCGAAGGATAGAGACCCTGTCCACCTCCCCGAAATGCCTGTCACCTCTGACGGCGAAATGGGTGGAGAAACCGCCGCCTTCCCAATCCCCCTACAGGAGCGAGAGGAAGGTGAGCGATGGCAAGGAGAAGGGCACGTGTTTGCGTCTGCCCGTCCCAAAGTATGAACGTGTTGTTCAGGATATGTGCCTTGATCTCGTGATATCCGGAGCCCGTGTTGGCATTTCCTGGCGGAATGAACACAGGCGTCGTTTGAATGCCGACCGAAGGTCCCTGGACTCTGGGAAGACCTGACCCGGGGATGTCGGGGTCGATGCAGTGCCGCATGTCGAAGAGGCAGTTGCTCACGCGGCCGGACAGCGGAGCTGGTGTCTGGTTGGCGTAGGAAAGGACCTAAATATCACCGCCTTGCAGTGTGAATCCGTCGAACACTTCCGCGGTGTCGCCCTCTCACACCCAGGGCAGGTCGATGAACTGACCGGACGTTGGATGGTCCCATTGCGTGAACTGATGCGCGAAGGCGTAGGAAACCAATACTTCCGCGCCAGGATGATAGAAATTGTAGAGCGGGTCGGGCGGAGTTCCTGGCCAGGGAGCGCAAGGGCGGAAGGCCTGGTCACCACCACCACTGCCGTTCCCGCGCAATTCGCACCGGCGGGCACCGACTCCCTGCACATGAACTCGGTCGCGCATGATGATCGGCAAGTTGTCGCCGCTGCCATACTGTTGGCCTCCAGCGCCGATATGAGATCCGTACAAACCGGGCATCGCATAGACGATGCCTTGGCCCCAACCGTCCGGATCGGTTGTCTGCCAGGTTGCTACACCAGCGTCGAACAGGCGATTGTGAACCTCATCGATGGCCTTCTGAAGTTTCTTGAAGGGCTTGGTCGGATCGTCTACCACGCCTGTAAGGTCATCGCCTTGCATCGGGTAAACCCACGCTTTGAAGACCTTTTCGCAGGACGACTGTGGTAGGAAAGTGCTTGAAAGGGGTGCCGCGGCCGCGGCCGCGATCAAGCTAGAGAGAGAGAATTCGGGCCGCGAATGTTCGCTGGATTGAGCCTGGGCTGGGCGAAGTGCATCGATTCTCCTTCTGGGAAAGGCTGCCGGCGAAGAACGATCAGAAATGCGGGCTTCCCACTCCGGCGACGGGAAAACGCGCGGCCTCTCCCTCCAGCGCTAGCCGAACCCACCAGGGTGGCAAGGGGGAAGAACTGAAAGTCCGGCACCGCGCAGGCACGAGCCAGGTCCAAAGGTCTGACGGGCATTGGAACGGGGCTTGGGCCCGTTGATTGGCGCTTCCCGCCCTTCCGGAACGGCCCGGCGGGTGCAAAACCCGTTCCAGTCCACCCAATGGCACTGCAGCGAGGGTGAGGCCCCCGGCGTGGTCCCGTTTACTCTGTGGACCCCCAGGTTCCTCTTACCAATGCCCACACCGATGCTTCTGACAGCTCTGTCTTTCCTGTGCGCTTCTCCCCTTTGGTCGCAGGAGCCTGCGGTTGCATTCGTCGGCGCGCGCGTGCTGCCCATCGGATCGGCTCCGATCGAGGACGGCGTGCTGGTCGCGCGTGGTGGCCGTATCGAGGCGATCGGTGCGCGCAGCAGCGTGACCATCCCCTCAGGCGCCCAAGTGATCGACTGCACGGGCAAGACGCTCATGCCTGGCCTGGTCGACACCCACAGCCACGTCGGCGGCGGTTGGGGCGCCGACGACAGCGGGCCCATTCAGCCCAGCGTGCGCATGCTCGACGCGGTGGACTGCCGCGATTCCGGTTTGCAGCGCGCGCAAGCCGGCGGGATCACGACGCTCAACGTCATGTCCGGCAGCGGACATTTGATGAGTGGGCAGACGATCTACTTGAAAAATCGCGACGCCGACACGATCGAGGGGCTCGCCTATCGGTTTCCAGACGGGTCGCCCATGGGCGGCATGAAGATGGCCAACGGCACCAACAGCCAGCAAGAGGCGCCGTTTCCCGGCACGCGCGGCAAGTCCGCTGCCCTGGTGCGCGAACAGTTCGTCGCGGCCCAAGAATACCGACGCAAGATCCAGGCGGCCGGCGCCGACCCAACCAAGCTGCCCGATCGCGATCTCGCGCTGGAGGGCTTGCTCGAGGTCCTGGACAAGAAGCGCATCGTCCACCACCACACGCATCGACACGACGACGTGCTCACCGTCTTGCGGCTGGCCAAGGAGTTCGACTTCCGCGTCGTGCTGCACCACGTCAGCGAAGCCTGGAAGGTCGCAGACGAGATCGTCGCCGCGCGCATTCCGTGCTCGCTGATCGTGATCGACACGCCCGGGGGCAAGCTCGAGGCCATGGATTTCGACGCGCGTTCGGCTGCGGATCTGGAGCGGCGCGGTGCAGCACAGCTCGTGGGCTTCCACACCGACGATTGGATCACCGATTCGCGCCTTTTCCTGCGCAGTGCCGCGCTGGCCGTGCGCGCTGGGTGCTCGCGCGAAACGGCACTGGCTGGGCTTACGCGGAACGCCGCGGCCATGCTCGATCTGCAAACGCGCGTGGGAACGCTCGAAGTTGGCAAGGATGCGGACGTGATCGTGCTCTCCGGCGACCCGCTCTCGGTGTACACCAAGGTCGAACAAACTTGGGTCGAAGGCGTGAAAGTGTTCGACGCGTCGGTGGCGGAGGATCGCAAGTATGCAACCGGCGGCTGGGGCGTCGGCCACCCGCGCGTCGAGAACATGTGTTGCCTGGGTGACGGGGAGGTTCGCTGACATGAAGCATTTCATCGTTTGGGCCTTGCTGTGCGCTCCGCTAGCGGCCCAAGACTTGGCCGTGAAGGCTCAAAAGGTGTTCACCTGCGAAGGTGCGCCGATCCAGGACGGCGTCGTGATCGTGCAGGGCGGGCGCATCACGGCCATCGGGCCGGCGGTTTCCACCCCGATTCCCGCCGGCATGCGCACGCTTTCGGCCGCGGTCGTCACTCCCGGCCTGGTGGACGCGCATTCGGTGATTGGCTTTTCCGGGTACTTGAACCAGCCCCAGGACCAAGACCAACACGATGCCAGCGCACCCATCCAACCCGAGTTGCGCGCCGTCGACGCCTACAACGCGCGTGAGCGGCTCGTGGAATGGGTGCGCGGTTTTGGCGTGACCACCATCCACACCGGTCACGCGCCCAGCGCGTTGATTTCGGGCGAAACCTTGGTGGCCAAGACTCGCGGCGACACCGTCGATGAGGCCGTGATCGTGCCGCGCGCGATGATCGCCGCGACCCTGGGCGAAGACGCCAAGTCCACCGAGAAAGGCAAGTCACCAGGAACCGCGAGCAAGCAGGTGGCGATGTTGCGCGAGGCGCTGCTCGGCGCAGCCGAGTACAAACGCAAGCTCGCGGCTGCCGGTGCGGACGCCTCGAAACGCCCCGACCGCGACTTGCGCAAGGAAGCGCTGGTCGACGTGCTCGACAAGAAGGTGCCCCTGCTTTTGACTGCGCAGCGCCATCAGGCCATCGAATCAGCGCTGCGGCTGCAGAAGGAGTTCGGATTCCTACTCGTGCTCGATGGGGCCAGCGAGGCCTACGTGGTGCTCGACTCGATCCGGGCGGCGAACGTTCCGGTCATCGCACACCCGCCCATGGCGCGTTTTTGGGGCGACCTGGAGAACGCCAGCCGCGAAACACCGTCGAAGCTGCGCGACGCGGGTATCCGCTTTGCATTCCAAAGCGGGTTCGAGGCCTATGTGCCCAAGACGCGCGTGGTCCTGTACGAGGCAGCCATCGCCGCGGCCAGCGGGCTCGGCCAGGAGCAAGCCTTGCGCGCGATCACGATCGATAGTGCGCGCATTCTGGGGCTGGACCAGCGCCTTGGCAGTCTCACACTCGGCAAGGATGGCGACCTCGCGCTGTACGACGGCGACCCCTTGGAGTACACGACGCATTGCGTCGCGACCGTGATCGAAGGCGTGGTGGTGTTCGAAGGGCAGCGCTAGGGGATTGGGCCTGCGCCGGCCTTCCTGCTCCCCGGTAGGGCTTGGGCCGGGCGCTGGGATGGGCTAGGCCCCCCAAAAGGATTTTCTGAATCGATTATTGGCCGGCCGGGCATTCTCAATCCAACCGGATATGGGAAAGGAAGTCGAAGCTTCACAGGAGTTTGAGCACGCTAGCCAAGCCTTGGCGCGCCAAAGCGGATTCGCCAGGCAGTTGGCACGGCGGCTTCTGTGGGACGCGGAGCGCGGGGAAGACCTGGTTCAGGACGCATGGCTGGCTGTATTGGGACGA
>JAKFYL010000172.1:0-31370 GCA_021730845.1 Planctomycetota bacterium
TGCACGCGAAGCCGTGCAGGAAACGAGCCTGGCACCAAAGGTGTGGGATTCGAGCCTGGTACCGTACCGCCGTACCGCCGTACCGCCGTACCGCCGTACCGCCGCCGTACCGCCAAATCGATCGCGGTCGCGGACTGCCGGGCCACGGACCGACGGGATCGAGCCTGGTACCGGACGGCTCAGGCCGTATTCTCATGGGCGCCATGGGTAGCACGCCCCCCTGGAACCAAACTGCCATTCCGACCCTGTTCGCAGGGACGCTCATCTTGCTCGTTGCGGCCGTGGCCGTGCGCGGCAAGCGCGCGCCGGAGTTCGTCGACCCGATCGAAAAGGGCGCAGTCACGCTGCAATTGGTCGAACCCATGCAGTTCTTGGGGCCGCGAGCGGGCATGCGCATCGACGAGCTGCTCAGCTTGCTCGATCCCAAGCACCGCAGCGAGTTCGTGGCCGTCTCGCGGCTGCCGTTCGATCTAGAGGACTGCCCTAAGCTGCGTACGTGGCTGGACAGCGCCGATGGCCAGCGCTTCGAGCGCTTGGTGGTGGACTTGCGCCGCGGCACGAAGGAATCGGCCTTTGCGGCCCTGGCACTCCTGTTTCAGCTCGGCCGAGCAACGTCCTGGGACACGCCGCGTCTGTCGAGCGCATCGGCCGATGCCGAGCGCTTCGGAGAGCTGCTGCAAGACTGGCTGTCGGCTTGGGGCGGGACCGCCGCCGGCGACGAACTGCTGCGCGATCCGGGCCTAGCCGCGTTCTTGGTGTATGGGCGCGTTATGCGCACGGCTTACGAAGCTGCCTGGGTTGGCCGCAAGGAGGGACCCAAGGCGCGCGCCAGGGGATTCGTGATGTCCTTGACCGGCGCCGACCAAGCGCGCCACAGCGATTTCGGTCAAGCCCTGCAGCGCGCCTACCCGGATGCTTTCGCTTCGCTGACGCAGAAGGAAGATTTTCTGTCGGGCGCAAGTTCCCAAGCCAAGTCCCTGCATCCGGAAATCGACGGGGAGTGCGGCGATTGAAGCCCATCGGTCTGGAGTTTCCCAGCGGCCCGGCTGCGATTCACTTGGCGCTTTCCTGCGCCGCGATCGCCTTAGGCGGCCTGCTGCTGGGGTACCAAGTCGACTCGACCGGAGCCTTCAGCGGCACGGGCTACACGACCTTGGGAATTGGAGCGGTGGTCGCGCTGGCGGCCACGATTCTGCAAGCCTCGCGTACCTCGACGCTGCCGCGCGACCCGCTCGCGGCTCTGGCCGCCTTGTGCGGTTTTTGCGGCATTGCGTTCTTGGTGTCGGCCGTGCTCGCGCCGGGTGGCACGTGGATGTTTTTCGAGGTCATCTTGCTGGTGGTTTTGCTCTCGCGACGCCACGCCAAGAACGACGCTCCGGGGCCGGACGTCACGCCAAAGATCGTGGGCGTGCTGTTCGCGATGCTGTGCTTTCGTTTGTGGATCACCTACCAAGGCAGCGAAAACCGCTGGCAGGTGATGAGCTTGCCGGTGCCGGTTTTGTCATGGATTCCATTCGATTTCTTGAAGCCCGTTCAATCGATCGAGCTGGGAGAGTTCACGCCCCAAGAGCTGGGCTTGCCGCGCGCGGGGCTCGATTTTCCCGCTTCGTTGGCGTTGTGGGCCAGCGGGTTCGGTTTGTGCGCCGCCGGATTGTTGTGGCGTTCGCGCAGCGCCATCGAGCACGAAAACGACCGCATCCACTCCACGATCCAGGAATTGCCGCCTGACATGGCGCGCGCCGTTGAGTTGATTCTGCCTGAAGAACAGTGGCACGAGCTGCGGCTGCACGGGTTGTCGGAGCGCATGTTGAAAAAGCGCTTGTCGGCGCTGGTGGGCGAGCGCGTGCGCGAAAAAACCAACCTCGCCGCGGCGATCGACACGGCCAAGCGCCAAGCGCGCCTGGAAGGGGAGTTTGCCGGCGAAATTCAGGATGCCCTGGCCGAGCGGCGTCAGATCGAGCCGGGGTCCTGAGGCAACTTCCAGCGCGCGCATGCCGCGTACGCCAAGCTGCCCAGAATCCCCATCAGGAAATCGAGCATCGTGTCCGCGACACTGGCTTGGGCGCGCGTCAAGCCCAGTCGATCGGTCGTGAACTCGAGGAACTCCCACAGGATGGTGACGGTGCTTGCGCTGGCGATCCACGCCAAGACAAGCAAGGCGCGGTTGGGCTGGCCCAAGAGCCCTCCACCGTGCGCAAAGGCGAGCGCGTGACCCAAGAAATAGGCCATGGCCACGCCGCCGACGAAGTGCATCGGTACGTCGAGCCACGGATAGGATCCGTACAGGCCCAAGATCCGCGACAGCACACCGTGTACGCCGACCACGAACAGGGGTGCCCAGGCCGCCTTGCGCAGCGCTTTCCAAGCGAGTTGGAGCAAACGATCGCGGGAAATCGGCGCTTGGCTCATCGTTTGAATCCCTGGGACCGGCCGTTTGCTTAGGCTGTAGGAATGGGATCTCGGACTTGGATCACGCTGGGTGCGATTTCGGGCGCGGCTGCAGTGGCTTGCGGTGCTTTCGGAGCGCACGCGCTCAAGGAGCGCTTGACTCCCCAGGAGTTGAGCACATGGACGACCGCGACGCACTACCACCTGTTGCACAGCTTGACCTTGGTTTGTGTCGGCATCTTGTCGGAGCGCAATCGGCGCGTGGACTTTTCCGGCTGGGCCTTCACCGTCGGAATTCTGTGTTTCAGCGGCAGCTTGTACTGGCTGGCGCTTGGAGGGCCGCGCTGGCTCGGTCCGGTGACCCCGCTGGGCGGCCTAGCGTTCATTGTGGGCTGGCTTGGTCTCTTGCGCGGCGCGACGGCGCGTTAGAACGTCCGTCGTTGCTGGAGCAAGCGATGGAACAAGCATCCTTCGCACCCGTGGTTGCCTTGGTGCGCGCGGCCCTGGAGCGGGTCTTCGCCGAGAAGGATTCGTGCTGCACCATGGAAGCGCCGGCGGGCGCGTTCCGTCCGCGGGCGGGTGGCTGGAGTTGCGCCGAAATTCTCGAACACGTGGCGTTGACGAATCACTATCTGCTCTTGTCCATCGACAAATCGAGCAAGCGCGCGCTGCGCAAGGCTAGTTCACAGGCCGAAGGTGAGGACCCCGGGCGCTACCAGGAACGATTCGGCCTTATCGAGCTCACCGGGCGACCCACGTTCGTCTGGCATCGTCCAGAGCATATGCAGCCCAGCGGCAAGAAGCCCGTGGAGGAGGTGCGCCGGGAACTTTCGTCCCAGCGCGTACAGTGCCTCAAGTTGCTCGAGCAACTACCTGCGGGCAAGGGCGCACGGCACAAAGTCCGGCTTTCGGTGGGGGACATCGGTTCGGCGGATGTCTACGAGTATCTGTACTTTTTAGCCGTGCACGCCGGCCGGCACTTGCACCAGATCGAGCGCGTTCGCGCGGAGTTCGCGCAGGCCGCTCCCTGAGAGATCAAAGGACAACAGCGACCCATGGCTGCGAAATCGACCAAACAACGACCTCCAGTTCCCAAGCGGCCCCGCACGTCCGCCAGCAAGGCACCGTCGAAGGCCACGCTGCAAGCGCAAGTGGCAACCACGCTCGCTGCGATGCAACGCTTGAGCACGAAGAAGGACCTCGCCAACTTGGCGCGCTTTGGCATCACGGCGAGCCAACCACTGGGTGTGTCCATGGCCAATCTCAAGCAACTTGCCAAGCGGGTAGGGAAGGACCACGATCTGGCCCAAGCCCTGTGGGCAACCGGCTGCTATGAAGCGCGCATGCTTGCCGCGTTGATCGGAGAACCGGGGCGCGTGACGCCCGCGCAAATGGATCGCTGGTGCCGGGATTTCGACAACTGGGCCGTGTGCGACACGTTGTGCTTTCATCTTTTCGATCGCACACCGCACGCCTGGGACAAGGTCCGCGTCTGGGGCAATCAGGAGGCCGAATTCGTCAAACGCGCGGGCTTCGCACTGCTGGCCAGTCTGGCGCTGCATGACAAGCTCGCACCGGATGCTCGCTTTGTGCCGTTTTTTCCCCTGATCGAACGGGGCGCTGCCGACGAACGCAATTTCGTCAAGAAGGGTGTGAGTTGGGCCCTGCGCGGCATCGGCCGGCGCAATGCTCAGTTGCGGACTTCGGCTCTACGAGTCGCGCGTCGGCTGGCGGACTCCGACCACGCGGGCGCGCGCTGGGTCGGAAAAGATGCCCTACGCGACCTCGAGCGCCATTAGTTGCCGGCCTGCACTTGGCGGGAGAGTTCTAGCAATTTGGCAGCAGAAAACCCTCGATCGTGAAACCAGCGCACGGTTCCATCTCGATCGAGCAACAGCACGCGCATGTTGCGCGGCTTCTCACTGCCGGTGAAATTGACGATCTCGCGCGCCGGCGGTCCATACACGGTCACCACACTGGCCCAATCCTCGCTGGGGATACCGCTGCGCATCCCTGAGTCGATGCTGCCAGAAATCAGCCGCGGAAACAATCCGGGAATGGTCGGTAGCTCGACGATGCGAATGGGAAGTTCAGCTTGCAGCAGGCCGAAGATCCAGCGGTCGGCATCGAACTGTGCATTTTGTGCGTATCCCACCAGCAGCAAGGTTCGTTCGCCAAGCATGGGCAGGCGCACGCTTTCGCCGGTCAGCGACCTTCCCTGAACGATAGGGAATTCGTGCCCGAGCGGAACACGGTTGGGCACGGGTGCTCGACACGAAGCCAGCTGCAAGCAAAGCAAGCCCGCAGCCAGCAGGACACTGAGTGCGATGCGTCGTCGCGGGCGCCTCATGCCGCAGGCCGTCGCAAGGTTGCGTGCTCCTCGGAGCCTTTACGTTCGGCCGCCCGCACCAGACCGCTCAGCATGCCCGCGAAAACCAGGCTGTGAAGCGGCCATATTCCATACCAGTACAGGAGTCCGAGCAAGCCGACCGGGTCAAACGTAGCGGTCTGGCGCAGGTTGGAACCAGACTGGCTAGGAGTGACTTCGAACTCCAACCACGCTCGGCCGGGCAGTTTCATCTCCGCCCGCAAGCGCAGTAGCCGCGCTGGCTCGATCGCTTCGACGCGCCAGCAATCGAGCACGTCTCCCACGACCAGGTGGTCTGGATCCCTGCGGCCGCGGCGCATGCCGACGCCTCCCAAAAGCAAGTCCAGCCATCCGCGCAATGTCCACAGGAAGTTGAAGGCGTACCAACCGTGCTTGCCGCCGATGCGGTTGACGGCGGCAAACGTCTCACCTGGGCCGGCAGCGACGCTGCCCAGACGACTGTCCACAAGTCGATTTCCAAAGCGCACCCCGCCAAATGTTGGTTGCGACGTGCTGGCAGATTGAGCATCGCACCATCGCGAAAGCCAGCGCGCTTGATCCTCGACCTGCAGCGCGGCCGCAATCGATCGTTGCACGTCCCGGGGCCGGGTGCGGAATGCTTCCCCTGTCCTCGGGTCGTTCACCACGGTTGGGTGACGAATGCTTTCGATCAGTTTGCGGCCGACGCGCGCGTAGAGTGGCGTGACCAAGCCGAGCCACAGACTCGAGAGGCGAGGCGTGAGCACTGGCACGCGCAGCATAAGGCGCCTGAGACCCCGCTCGCGTGCATAGGCGCGCATCAATTCACCGTAGGAGACGCGTTCGCTGCCGCCGATTTCGTATATGCGGCTGATACCAGGCGCAAGATCGAGCGATTCGATCAAGTAGGAAATCAGGTCATCGACTGCGATGGGCTGGGCCTGCACGTCGACCCAGCGCGGAGTGATCATGACCGGCAGGCGCTCGACCAATGCTCGCACCATCTCAAAGGACAGGCTGCCGGCGCCAATGACTATCGAGGCGCGCAATTCGATCGTCTCGATCGTCGAACCGCGCAGGATCTGGCCGACATCGCGCCGGCTGCGCAAGTGCTCGGACAGTTCCCCCTCGGTGCTCAGCAGCCCTCCCAAGTAGATCACCCGGCGAACGCCGGCCAATTCGGCGGCGCGCAGGAAGTTCCGAGCCCCCATGAGTTCTCTAGCGGCGAAATCATCGCCGTCGCCCATGCTGTGGACTAGGTAGAAGGCCGTGTGGACGCCATGCATGGCCTCCTTCAAGGAGCCCTCGTCGAGCAAATCGCCCCGAACCGTCTCGATGGCTCGCCGCGTCAGAGTTCCAGGCTGCGCCGCCAGACGCGCGCGCAGACTCTCCGGATTGCGCGCCATGGCACGCAGCCTTTCGCCACGCTCGGATAGGGCCATCAGCAATCGGCCCCCGACGTAGCCACTCGCGCCGGTAACCAAAATCGTTCGTGAATTCTGAGGGATTGGACTCATGCAGCCTAACGGTGTTCGACGGCCGGCTCCCGGCAGATGCTCTTGTCGGCACGGTGGGGTTGACCGCTGATCGTCAAGCCGGATTCCGCCTGGCACCCAGGGCCGGGCCGCAAACCCAGGCCCAAACCGCGGCCGAAACTAGGAATTTTGCATCCAGGCTGTCTGCCGGAGCGAAATAACCTCCGAACCCATGCTCGCTGTCATTTGTTGCATTGGCATTGTTTTGCAATCATTCGCATCGCATTCGACGGCACCCGATCTAGACACGCGGCGCCGTGCCTCCCAAATTTTGCAGCTTGAGCTCGAAATTGGGCCCGGCGCTGCAGCACCTGAACGCCTCGAAGCCCTGCGACGAGCGGCCAGGGCCGCCGCGCTGGAGCTAAGTGGAGGGTCCAGAATCGCAACGGCCCTCACCAATGCATGTGAGCGATCTGTCGCCGCGGGTGATGCGGTCGAGGGCCTCATGGAACTGCGTGAATTCGCGCGCGAGCGCGCCCTGGACCTCGTTTTCGAACCGAAAGTAGAATCGCCGAGGCCGGATCACTTCCCTCGCGCGACGCCCGTCGGCGAGATCTCGATCCTGCAGTACCCGAGCTATCGCATGGCGAGAGCTTCGATTGCGCGCAGCCTGCTGGGGGGCAGGAACGGCGCCTTTTCGAAGCTCTTCCGGCATATCCAAAGCAACGGCATCGCCATGACCGCTCCGGTCGAGATGACCTACAAGCGTGATGCCACTGTCGAGCGCTTGCACAGCATGGGTTTCCTGTATCGCAAGCCGGAATTCGGCCCCCTCGGCCAGCAGGGGGAGGTCGAAGTCGTGGACATTCCGGAAGCCCTCGTCCTCAGCCTAGGAATGCGCGGCTCGGGGAGCGACGCAAACTTCACCCGCGGGCTGGAGGACCTGAGGCGCTGGCTAGCTGAGCATCCGGAATGGAAAGAGAGCGGTCCCGCTCGTGCCATGGGATGGAATAGTCCCATGGTCCCAGATGCTCGCACCTTCTTCGAGATTCAGATCCCGATTGCTCGCGCGCTGCCGGCACAAGAAGCTTCTCGACAAGCCCTGTAGAAGCCCCGGCGTCGCTGCGTTGTTTCTTGCCGCCACCGCGCGCACGTCGGCGCGCATGAAGTAGGTCGCGGCAACGCTTCTCGGTTCGGAGGGCCGGATTGGGCTGCGTTTGCCGATATATGGGTATCGGTATATACTGATTCGCATATGTCACACCCGAAACTGGAAGTGAGCCCCGTTGCTCGCCTTTTCAAGGCGCTCTCCGACCAGACCCGGCTACGAATTGTCGCGCTCCTGTCCCATGGCGAGCTGTGTGTTTGCCACGTTCAAGCGGCGCTCAAGCTCCCCCAGCCGAACGTCTCGCGGCAGCTGGGGATTCTGCGCTCCGCCGGTCTGGTCGAGGATCGACGCGAAGGCAGTTGGGTCTACTACCGCTTGAAACCCCAGGCGGATTCGGACTGTGAGCGACAGATCCGTGGCCTGGTGCAAGGATTTGCGAAGGACGCGGCGCTGGGTCGCGAGGTCGAACGATTGCTGAAGTCCAAGGGCCCCGGCAAGTGCGAGGCGGGGCGGTGAGCGGCCCTGATTGCGGCGTAGTCCGAAGCCTGTCCGTCCTCGACCGTTTCTTGACGCTGTGGATTTTTCTGGCGATGGCGGTGGGCGTGGGAGCAGGGTACCTGTTTCCGGGGATTGCACCGTTACTCGACAAGTTCAGCGTCGGTACGACCTCCATTCCGATCGCCGTCGGGCTCATCGTGATGATGTATCCGCCGCTCGCGAAAGTGCGTTACGAAGAGCTGGGGCGCGTCTTCCGCGATTGGCGCGTGCTCCTGCTTTCCCTGATCCAGAATTGGATCGTAGGCCCGCTACTCATGTTCGGATTGGCGGTGCTTTTTCTGCGTGACAAGCCCGAGTACATGGTCGGTCTGATCATGATCGGTCTCGCGCGTTGCATTGCGATGGTGATCGTCTGGAACGACCTCGCAAAAGGCGACACGGAGTACTGCGCCGGACTTGTAGCCTTCAACTCGATCTTTCAAGTCCTTTTCTACTCGGTCTACGCGTACCTGTTCCTCACACTCGCGCCGAACTGGCTGGGCCTTTCCGGAGTGGAGGTCAACGTGACCATCGGCGAGATCGCAAAGAGCGTCTTCGTGTACTTGGGCATACCGTTCCTGGCCGGCTTTGGGACAAGATTCGTGCTCGTCCGGCGCAAGGGCAAGGAGTGGTTCCATACCCGTTTCATCCCGCGCATCAGCCCGCTTACGCTCGTGGCGCTGCTTTTCACCATCGTGGTCATGTTCTCACTCAAGGGCAAGACGATCGTCGAGGTCCCGTTTGATGTGGTGCGCATTGCCGTTCCCTTGCTGATCTACTTCGTCGTCATGTTCCTGATCTCGTTCTTCATGGGACGGGCAGCCGGCGCGACCTACGAGCAGTCCGCAACGCTCTCGTTCACGGCCGCTTCTAACAATTTCGAACTCGGCATCGCGGTTGCAATCGCGACCTTCGGCATCGACCACGGCGCTGCTCTCGCGGCCGTCATCGGGCCCTTGGTCGAGGTGCCCGTGCTGATCGGACTCGTCAGCGTCGCTTTGTGGCTGCGGCGGCGCTACTTCCAGCCCCAGGTCCCAGGTTCCGAAACACCGGCGCTAGCGAAGGCCGCCGCGCAGCGCAGGGGAGGAGATGTGTCGTGAAAACGATTCTCTTCGCATGCATCCACAATGCCGGACGCTCGCAGATGGCAGCAGCCTATTTCAATGCACTTGCCGACCCCGCAAAGGGGCGCGCGATCTCCGCCGGCACGCGGCCTGCGGATCGCGTGCATCCAGTGGTCGTGGAAGTCATGGGCGAAGTTGGCGTCGCACTTGCGGGTACGAGCCCGCAGCAGTTGACGCGCGAACTTGCGGCCCAAGCGGACCTGCTCATCACCTTGGGGTGCGGCGAGGAGTGCCCAAACGTGCCCGGCTTGCGTATCCAGGACTGGCCAATTCCAGATCCCAAGGGACGACCCATTGCGGAAGTGCGGAGCATTCGGGAGGAGATCAAAACGCGCGTGCAAGCGCTCATCGAGGACGAAGTGCGCTGACCGGCGCCTATGGGGAATGGGGGAGTTCCCTCGCGAGCAAAAGGCCATGCTAGAATCACGCGCCAGCCATGCCGCTTTACATATTCGAATGCCGCGCCTGCGGCGAGAGCTTTGAAGAACTGGTGTTTGGTTCGGAGACGGTGACCTGCGCGAAATGCCAGAGTCCGAAGGTCGAGCGCGCGCTTTCGCGCGTGGCAGTGCATGCAGGCGGTGGCGCGAGGCCAAGGAGCGAGGCGCCAGCGCCAGGCCCGGGCGCCTGCGGCAGCTGCGGCGATCCGCGCGGCCCGGGTTCGTGCCGGAAGGACTAGAAACCCACAGCCTCTTGGCTGATGAGTGACAGGCATCGGTCCCGCTCTACGGCCCCAGGCTCGCTAGGACCCGGCGCGCGAGGTCTTGGGCCGTGGCCGTGTCGGTGGCGATGACCAGTTTCGGTTCGGGAATGGGATGTGCCCGTGCCGCGAGTTGGTTGTAGAGCTCCGGGGTGCGATTGGCGGCTGGGTGTGCCGCTTGAGCTAGGTCCGCAGCTAGGCGCGCCAAGGCGACCTTAGGCGCGCAGGTGCACTCGATGACGACTAGTTCCGCCGCGCGCCTGGAGTCGGCGATGACCGTGCGCAAAGCGTGCAGCGCCTGCACCTGCTCAGAGCGCAAGTACGTGCGCCCGTCGAGGATCGCGCCGTTCGTTGCTGGGTCTTGGGCATGTTCGCGCACGGCGCGGTAGATCCACTCCATTACGTAGTCGTCCTGCGCGCGCGAGAACTCGATCTCGTGCGGCTGGAACAAGTCCGCTCGCACGCGGTCCTTGTTCCAAATCGGATAGCCGAGTTCGTGCGCGAGCGCTTGCGCAAGGGTGCTCTTCCCCGTACCCGGCAAGCCCGCTAGCGCGAGGATGCGGTAGTGCGAGCTCATGTGCTGCGCGGCGGCGGCTCAGCAGGCAAAGTCAGTTGGACCATTGCGTCGGCGATGCGGTCGCATTCTTGCTCGGTCGTGCAAGCGGGCGGCATGGCATACACGGTATTGCCCAGCGGACGCAGCAATACTCCAAGCGTGATCGCGCGCTCGCGCAACTCGAGTGCTCGGTTGCTCAAGTATCCCTGTGGGCCGTTTGGTGCAGGCAAGTCGAACGCCACGATGCCGCCGGTGCGGCGCAGGCTGGGTAGGAGTTGGGAATCCAGCTCCCGGGCGAGGCGCTGCTCGATGCGCGCACCGATGCCATCCAGTTTTTCCGGCACATTGTCTTGCGCGCACAGCGCGAGTGATTCCAAGGCCACCGCGCATAGGCTCGGGTTGGCGGTGAAGCTGTGGCCGTGAAAGAAGGCCTTGGAGCGATCCTTCGAGAGGAACGCGTCGTACCACTGTTCGCGCGCCAAGGTTGCCGACAGCGGTCCCATGCCGCCAGTGAGTCCCTTGGCCAGGCACATCAGATCGGGCTCGATCGCGGCTTTTTGGCACGCGAACAAAGCTCCGGTGCGCCCAAATCCAGTCATCACTTCGTCGGCGATCAGGGGCACTTGGCGCAAATCGCAGGCCGCGCGCACGGCTTGGAGGAACTCGGGCGTGTGCATGAGCATGCCGCCCGCTCCCTGCACGAGCGGTTCGAGAATCACCCCTGCGCAGCGCTCGCCCAGATCGGACAAAGCTCGCTCGATCGCGCGCGCACTGGCCGCCGCGCGATAGACGTCGAACAGCAGCGGTCCAAATGGCGTGAAGAACGGCTCGCGTTCACCGACCGACATCGCGCCGAAGGTGTCGCCGTGGTAGGCGCCTTCGAGAGCCACGAACACGTTGCGCTCCGGCGCTCCGCGCTGAAGGTGGGCTTGCAGCACGATCTTGAGCGCGACTTCGACGGCCGTGGATCCGTTGTCGGAGAAAAAGACGCGCTTGAGCCCGCGCGGGGCGCGCGCCAGGAGTGCCTCGGCCAAAGCTACGGCGGGCTCGTGGGTGCAGCCGGCGAACAGCACATGATCCAGGCGTGCGGCTTGCTTGCTGTAGGCCGCGACGAGGCGCGGGTGACCGTGGCCGTGCAGGCAAGTCCACCAGGAGGAAATCGCGTCAAGTAGTTTCGTTCCTTCTTCGAGCACAAGCGTGCTGCCGCGGGCGCTTTGGATCGGCAGCGGGCTGGCTTCCAATCCATGCTGTGTGTACGGATGCCATAGTGTCTTGGCGTCGCGTTCGACGAGGCTCGCGCCTTGGGTCGATGGGGCGGGCATGGTCTCGGGCGCCGGCTGCGGAATCGGGGCTTCGTCGAACAGTTCGAGCGCGTCGTGCGCCTGGGTCCACTCGGCCAGGCGTGCGGGCGAAAGTTCCTCCAGCAGCGGCACTTCAAAGATGCGCCGGGGCTTGATCAAGCGTTCGAGGGCCACGCGGTTGGCCTCGTGCGGCGGCCCGACCAGAAACAGCGCGCGCGGTTCGAGGTTGCGCCGCCGCAGGGCTTCGAAGGAAAGCAGCGTGTGGTTGAGGGTTCCAAGGCCGGAGCGCGCGACCAGCACGAGCTGAGCGCGGGCCTGTTCCAACCAATCGATCTGCAGGTAGCGTTCGGTCAAGGGCACGCACAGTCCGCCGGCAAGCTCGACGACCAAACGCGCGTCGCCGCGCTCGCGATCCAAGCTTTCCAGTTCCTTGCGCAAGGCGTGCACGTCAATGGACGCCTGCTGCGCGGCTGCCGCCTGGTCGGGTGCGGCCGGCAACGAAAAGTGGTAGGCATTGGGGCAGAGCTTCAAATTCGCGTGCGAAGCGAGTTCTCCCACCGTGCGCGCGTCGTCGTCGCTGCCGGTTTGCACGGGTTTCCAGTACAGCGCCTGGCCGTGCTTGGCTGCCGCGCCCGCCAGCAATGCGGAGACGACCGTCTTGCCCACGCCCGTATCGGTGCCGGCCACGAACAAAGGAAGCGTGCGCGCTTTGGCTCGCGGCGCGGCGGACAAAGGTCCGCTTGCGTCTGTTGCTCGGCGCGGCAACCCTAGTTCCATCAAGGCCTGAACCAAGGCTTGCACCTCGCTCGGGCGTTGCCGCGCACTGGTGATCACGCGCAATTGCGAGCGGCCTTCGGGCACGGTTGGCGGACGAACAGCGCGCACCAAGAGGCCGCGTTCGCGCAAGGCGCTGGCCGCGGCCATGGCTTGCTGGGGAGTTCCGGCCGCAATCGGCACGATCGCGCCCGCGGCGGGAGCAAGGCCCAGCGCCGTGGTGAGAGCTCGCGCGTGTTCGAGCGCCAGTTGGCGTGCGCCCTTGGCCATGCGCGCTAGGGGAATGGCCGCGCACAGGGCTCCAGCCACCGCCGGAGAGCTGGCGGTCGTGTACACGAAGCTGCGCGCGTTTTGGATCAGATGCTCGCGCAGCGCAGTGCTCCCGACCACCAAAGCACCCTGCGCACCCAGCGCCTTGCCCCCGGTGACGATGCGCGCCGCCAGCGCCGGGTGATATTCGAGTCCCGCGGCGGAAATGCCGCCAGCGCCTTCGGGGCCGATCAAGCCTACGGCGTGGGCCTCGTCGACCACCAGGTAGGCGCCGTGTCGCGCGCACACGTCGGCCAGGGCCGCAAGCGGCGCCAAGTCGCCATCCATGCTGAAAATGCTCTCGGTGAGCACGAGCGCCCGGCGAAAGGGATTGTGCTTCAAAGCGCGCTCGACGGCGTCCACGTCCAGGTGCGGCACGATGGCTTTGCGTGCTCGCGAGAGGCGCGCCGCGTCGACGATGGACGCGTGGTTGCGTTCATCGGACACGATCACGTCGCCGGGCGCGGCCAGGGCGGTGACTAGCCCCAAGTTGGCGTGGTAGCCGCTGGCGAACAGCAACGCCGCCGGGGCCGACAGCCACTGCGCGCATAGGACCTCGGCTTGGGCGTCCAGGGGGCAGCCGCCGCCCAGCAAGCGTGCAGCGCGACCACCGGCGCCATAGGTTTCGAGAGCGGCTCGCGCGCCTTCGATGACCGCCGGATGCCGAGCCAGGCCCAGCACGTCGTTGCTGGTGAAATCGACAGCGCCGGCCGGGTTTGGCTCGAGGGTGCGCGCGAGTCCGGCGGCCTGGGTGCGCGCCATTTCACGCCGCAGGGCGGCGTCCAGGCTTTCGCGCTCGGTCACGATGCGCGCGAGGCGTCGTCGCGCGCGAGCGCGCGCAGGCCCAGTTTCGCCAGTAGCGCCGCGTCCGTGGCTGGAGCCGGGTTAGGCGTCGTGAGCAATTCATCGCCGACGAAGATCGAATTGGCGCCGGCCAGGAAACACAAAGCCTGGGCCGCTTCGTGCATGTGCGTGCGGCCGGCCGACAAGCGCACGAAACTGCGCGGCATTAGGATGCGCGCTGCCGCGACGGCGCGCACGACGTCGGTCCAATCCAGCGGTTGAGCGCGCTCCAGCGGCGTTCCCTCCACGTGCACCAAGGCGTTGATGGGCACGCTTTCAGGCTGGGGATCCAAATTGGCTAGCTCGCACAGCAGCTCGGCGCGCGCGGTCAAACCTTCGCCTAGTCCAAGAATTCCGCCGCAACACACGGAAATGCCCGCTTCGCGCACGGCCCCGAGCGTCGCCAAGCGATCATCGTAGGTGCGCGTGTGCACGACCTTGTCGTAGTGGCTGCGGCCGGTGTCGAGGTTGTGGTTGTAATAGTCGAGTCCCGCATCGCGCAGCCGGCGTGCTTGCTCGCCGTTCAGCATCCCCAGCGTGGCGCAGGTTTCCAGTCCCAAAGACTTCACGCCGCGCACCATGCCCAGCACGCGATCGAATTCCGGACCCGATTTTACTTCGCGCCAGGCTGCGCCCATGCAGAAGCGGTCCGCGCCCGCGGCCTTGGCGCAGCGCGCGGCCTCCATGACCTGATCGATTTCCAGCAGCGGTTCGCGCGCGACAGGTGTCTTGAAGTGGGCGCTTTGGGAGCAATACCCGCAATCTTCCGGGCAACCTCCGGTCTTGATCGACAACAGCTGCGAACACTGCAAACTGCCCGCGTCGTGGTGCCGGCGGTGAATTCCCGCGGCCTCGAATACCAATTCGAGCAGCGGACGTTGGAGCAGGGATTCCACCTGCGGGACACCGACGGGGCACTTTGCGGCAGTAGGCGCGGCCATGCGGCGCATTCTAGCCAACTTCGTGGCTAGTCTCGAAAGCCCCGGCCGCTATCCTTGGAAGGCATGACGGCCAAGGGACTCACCAACTACTGGGACTACATCCGCGTGGAGGAGCTCTTGGGCCTCCAAAAGGGCCTGGCCGCGAGCGACGCGGACTTGGCCAACGACGAGGTGCTGTTCATCAGCGTGCACCAGGTGTACGAGCTATGGTTCAAGCTGGTCCTGCGCGAGTTGACCGCCGCACGCAATCTGTTCGTCCAGGGACTCGTTCGCGAGCAGCAGCTTTCCGGCGCCGCGCGCAGCTTGAAGCGCGTCGTGAGCATCCTGCGCGTGGCTATCCAGCACTGGGAAGTCATGGAAACGCTCACCACGCGCGAATACCTGGCCTTTCGCGACAAGTTGATGGGCGCCAGTGGATTCCAAAGCGCTCAAATGCGCCAGATCGAAATCCTGCTCGGACTGCCCGACTCCGAGCGCATCCCGCTGGGGCTCGAGGGTGACTACCTGGCGGCCTTGCGCAGCGCCGATGGCTCGCGTTCCTGGGCCCAACAGCGCGTCGAAGCCCAAAAGCTCGACGTGCCGACCTTGCGCGATGCCTTGTACGCATGGCTGTACCGCACACCGATCGACGGTGTGGGGCCGCGCGACGCTGGAGCTCAGGCCGCGTTGGATACATTTCTCTCGCGCATGCTGGCCGCCCACGCACAGTTCGTCGACGGCACCTGCGAGCGCGCCTTGGAAATGAGCATGGGCAAGCCGGACCGCGAGCGCGTTCAGGCGCGCTACGAGAGCGAGAAGCGTTCGGTGCGCGAGTTCTTCGCTGACGACGGCACGCCCGAGGGCGCCAAGCGCCGGCGCGTGCGCGCCGCCATGGTGTTCATCGAGACCTATCGCGAGCTGCCGCTCCTGGCGTGGCCCCGGGAGGTACTGGATGCGATCGTCGAGGTCGAACAGTTCTTTACGGTGTTTCGCCAACGCCACGCGCGCATGGTGGAGCGCGTCATCGGCCGCCGCGTGGGAACGGGCGGCAGCGCGGGCGTGGAGTACCTGGACCAAACGGCCCTGCGCTACCGCGTGTTTTCGGACCTGTGGGCGGTCCGGACCTTGCAACTGCCGCGTGCGGCCGCACCGGTGCTCGAGCGCGCGGATTTCTACGCATTCAAGAGCGGAGACTGACGCCCTGGGAACGCTCGCCTGCTCTCGCTAAGCCCTTGGAAGCCTTCCCGCATGGGTTAGACTTTGGGCCCGCGAGCGAGCCGTGCCCGATCGCCGTTCCCAACCCGATTCTGACGTCCCACGTGGTTCCCACACCCTGAAGGTGTGGAAGGGCGCGGTTGTAGGCGTCCACGGACGCGATGTATTCGTGGATCTAGGCCCGCGCATGCAGGGCGTCATCGCGCTCAATCACTTCGACCCGCCTCCCAAGGTCGGCGAGGTCCACGAATTCACCCTGCGCGGACAAGAGGAAGGACTCTGGGCTTTGGCGCGCGTGTGCGAATCGCCGTTGGTCGCATGGAACGAGATCGAAAGCGGCAGTTTGGTGCAAGCGCGCGTGATCGCCGTCAATCCGGGCGGTTTCGAACTCAAGGTGGGGCCACTGCACGCGTTCATGCCGCGTTCCCATTCGGGGCTCGGACCGCGCGAGGATGGGCGGCCCTTGGTGGGCAAGAACCTGACTTGCGAAGTGCTGGAAGTCGACGACGAACGCCAACGCGTGCTTCTCTCGCGCAAGTTGGTTGTGCAACGCGAGCGCGACGACTCCCACTTGCGCCAGGCGGGTTTGCTCAAGATCGGCCAAATCGTTCACGGCACGATCACGCGCGTGGAGACTTACGGAGCTTTCCTTCGATTTGGCGCCGGGCTCGAAGGCATGGTGCACGTTTCGAATTTGGCGGCGCCGCGCCCCGCCGACGCGCGCGAGGTGTGCAGGCTGGGCGAAATGCTCGAGGCCAAGGTGCTGGCCATCCGCCAGGGTGGCAAGCGCATCGCACTGGGAGTCAAGCAACTAAAGCCCAGCCCGTGGGCCAATTTGGTGGGGGCTTTGCAGGCGGAGGACATCGTCTTGGCCAAGGTGCAGCGCGTGCTTTCCTTCGGCGCCTTCGTGTCCCTGGCGCCCGGCGTCGAAGGACTCTTGCCGATCGGCGAGGCGAACGTGCCATCGGGGGCGCGCCTAGACAAATACTTGCAAGTAGGGGCGGAGTTGCCCTTGCGCGTGAAGAGCGTCGACTTCGAATTGGAGCGTATGACGCTTTCGACGCTGCATCGAGACGGCCGACAGGTCCTGCGCGATGATGTGGAGGGCCTCGAGTTCTTGCGCGCTTCCAATGCCGGCGTGCCCCCAGCGGGCGGCCTAGGAGCGCAGCCAGCCGGCGCGGGTCTAGCCCACTCCATGGGCGATGCCCTGCGGCGAGCCTTGCACGAGGGTGATGCAAGCCACCGGGAAACTGGCACGTGAGTGATTTTCGGCCCCGTGAGCAATTTGCGCACCTACGTCGAGTCTACGAACGCATGGACTTGCTGCGCCGCGGCGAATGCGTGAACTCCCGCTCAGGAAAAGTCTCGGAGTGGTCCGTGGCCCAACACCTGGCGCATTTGTCGCTGGCCAATGAGCTGGCCTTCCGCAACGTGACCAATCTCCTAGCCGGCAGCGGTTTGTTCGTAGTCGATTCTGGCGATCCGGTCGCCGCGGCCGCAGCCGTACTGGAAAGCGGCGTCTTCCCGCGCGGCATCGCTCAGGCGCCGCGCATGGTGCGCCCACCCGTGGAGGTAACCTTGGAACTGCTCGACCAGTGGATCGACGAGAGCCGGGCGCAGTTCGAGGGCTTGGAGTTAGATGCAGATCGAATCGATTCTGCGACCAAACGCGTTACGCACCAACTGATGGGGCCATTGAGCGCCGCGCAGTGGCTGCGCTTTGCCGCGATCCACAGCGACCACCACACACGCATCGCCGAGGAAATCGCGGCTGGCAGCTAGTTGCCTAGCAGCGCTTGGAGCCTGGGCAAAATCGCCTGCGCTACGGCCTTGTGGCCTTCGATGTTGATGTGCAGATCTTCCCAATACAGGTGTTCGCGATTGGCGGGAAACACCGTACGCAAATCGATTACGTCCACGCCCTGGGCGCGAATCTCGCCCAGCCACCGGTCAGCCAATCGGTCGTAGAGTTCCAAATCGAAATCGGATAACGCCAGCGCTTCCTTGGTGCGCGCGATCATCTCGGAATTCACCTTGCCCGCCTGGAAAGCCAAAGGCAGGTAGACGACGAGCATGGGAATCCGCCGTTTCTGGCAACGGCGCTGCATCTCGAGCGTGAGTTCGATGGCCCCGCGCACGGCGAGTTCCATTTCTTCCGGATAGAACTGGAAGAAGATCAGCTCGTTGAAAGCATTGGCGACGCCCGCCGAGCTAACCGCTTGTGCGGCCGCGATCTTGGACCAGTAGGCCTGGGACCGCGGCGGCGTCGAAGTGCGGTGGTAGTAGTGCCACGGATTCAGCACGTCGAGGAAGTCGTTGCCGCCATAGGCGAGCACGACAAAAGCCTGCGGCTGCCAGTCGCGAAACTTTTCGAGCACGCCCATGTAGTGCCAAAACCCGTATCCCGGAACTCCGGTGTTCAGTGCTTCGATGCACTGACCGGGTCGTTGTTCGGCCAGGCCCAACTCGAGCAGGCGCGTGAAGTTCTCCGGGTTTTCCAAGGCCCCATCCGTGTGAGAGTCGCCAGCCACCAGCACGCGCAAGTCACATGGTTCCGGCAGTTCCTTGTCCTCGCGCAGTCCCAGAGAATTTGTGCGACGCAAAAACGATCCACCCGGGTAGTCGGCAAAAATTTCCTTTCGATTGAGTCCGGCCTTGAAACGGAAATACGTGTGGGGATCGTAGTCGTAGCTGTGCTCCGGCATGGAAAACAGCTTGCGAGCGACATCCTCGGGCATGGTTTCGATGGGCGGCAGCCGGGCCGCAGCCGGCGCTTCCAACGCGATTTCGCTACTCCGGCCGGCGAGCAGCGCTTCCACTTGGTCGAACTGATTCACCAAGCGAATGGCCGGCGGCCTGGACTTGCGCAACGCCAATACGCCGCCGGCGGCCAAGCCAAGGCCCAAGAACGCAAACACAAGGGTGCGAGAAGACATGCGGGCTCCGTCAGATCACGCAGGCATGGGTGGGAAGTGCCTGTGGGGCCATCGGCAATTGGATGCGGAACCCTGAGAACGCGCAATACGTACTTTTCTCTAGTGGGCTAGGTGCCCGGCCTAGTCAAGCTCAACGATTGGCCGTACCTTCCACAGACCGTGCGATCCTTGCTGTGCATGTTGGCCTTGGGCCTACCTTGGCTCGCGAGCTGCGCCCAAGAAATCGAAAAGGTGGAAGTGCGCTCGCCCGAGGGTGTGTTGCTCGCCCGAGGCACCATGCGCAAAGGCGTCAAGCAGGGCGCGTGGGAGCATTTCAACGAACAGGGCGTGCTCGAGCTCCAAGGAACCTACCTGGACGGCGAGCGCGACGGCGAGTGGAAGGACTTGCTCTCCAGCGGCAAGCCGCGACGCATCGACACCTGGGTCCATGGTCGACGCACAGGCAAGGTTCAGGAGTACTTCGACAACGGCAATCCACGCAATGAGGGCGCCTTCGTCGGCAACGTGCGCCACGACAAGTGGACCTCATGGCACGAAAACGGCGCTGTGCGTCAAGTCGCTCACTACGTGCTCGGCAAGCTCCATGGAGCCTTCGAGGCTTTCGACGCGGACGGCAAGCTGGAGCTCAAGGGGCAGTATGAGGAAGGCAAGCGCACCGGCTCCTGGCAGGAGTTCTATCCAAGCGGCCAGGTTCGGCAGGACGGTGCGTGGAAAGCGGACTTGCGTCAGGAGCTTTGGACCGCCTGGTACGAAAGCGGACGGAAGCAGTCGCAAGGGCACTACCAAGACGACAAGCGCGTGGGAGCTTGGATCGAGTGGCACGAGAACGGAGCCAAGCGAGTCGAAAGCAATTGGCTGGAGGGCATGCTCCACGGCGTGTGGACCGAATACGCAACCTCGGGCGAGCGCACGAGCGAAGGCACGTACGTACAGGGCCAACAGCAGGGCGACTGGAACGTGTACCACCCCAATGGGGCGCTCAAGACGCAAGCCCAATACGTGGACGGACAATTGAACGGCCCCGCGACAAGTTGGTTCGCGAACGGCCAAATCCAGTGGAAAGGTGAATACCAAGCCAGCAAGCGCCGCGGAGCATGGGTGCAGTACTTCGAGAGCGGCAAACCGGAATGGTCGGGAAACTACTCCGCCGGAATGCGCACGGGCGCCTTTTCGTATTGGAAACCAGACGGAACCCTCGATCCGGAAAAGAGCGGTATCTACGAAAACGACGTTCGCATGAGCCCGCTCGAAAACAGGGAACTGTCCGCCAAGTAACGTCGCGCTAGCGCGACGTCGCGGCCTCCAAAACCAGCCTCCGGCCGCGGTAGCGCCGCCAAGCCGCTCGATTCCCGTTTTTCTCGTCACGGGAGGGTTGACGGGTCGTACCCCTCCCAGACCGACACCCGAAGCCACACAGGCTCCCCTCCGCCTATCACCAACGACTCATGAAACATCTATCCACGCTGTCACTGTTCGCCTGTCTCTCTGTCCCGGCTGCGGCCCAGACTGCCGGGCTGGTCTTCACACAATCCAACAGCCCCATGGGCAATGAACTCATTGCCTTGCAGCGCGACGCCATGGGCGGGCTAACCATGCAGGGCAAGACCGCTACCGGTGGCACCGGAACTGGCATGGGCCTGGGCTCGCAGGGCTCCGTTGCCTTCGTTACGGACCGACGCAAGGTCCTAGTGGTCAATGCGGCATCAAACAGCCTCTCGGCCTTTCGATTGGACGCCTCCGGTCCCACGCTGATGGACGTCGAGCCTACCCAAGGCATCATGCCCACGAGCGTGACGGAGCGCGACGGCCGCGTGTACGTGCTTAACGCCGGCGGAATGGGGAGCATCGTTGGCTACAACCTCAGCCAAGCAGGAATTCTCACGCCGTTGCCCGGCGCGCCGGCCCCCCTGAGTTCGAGCATGGCTGCCGCCGCTCAAGTCGGAATCACGCCCGACGGGAAGCAACTGATTTGCAGCGAACGCGCGACCGAGACCATCGGTGTCTATCCCATCGCGGCGGACGGCTCGCTGGGTCAAGCGCAGTTCCTGCGTTCCGCCGGCATGACTCCCTTCGGCTTCGAGTTCGCGCGCGGCAACAACCTGATCGTATCCGAGGCCTTCGGAGGCGCACCGGACGCCAGCGCCGTGAGTTCCTACAAGCTGTCTTCCATGGGGCTTCCGATGCTGGTCAGCGCTTCCGTGCCTACCACGGAAACGGCCGCCTGCTGGATCGCGAATACTGGGAACGGGCGCTATAGCTACACCACCAACACCGGCAGCGGCACCGTCAGCGGCTATCGCGTGATGACTGCCACCGCTCAACTGGAAGCCCTGAACGCCGATGGAATCACTGGCAACCTAGGCGCCGGGACGAATCCGCTGGACGCGTCGATCTCGATCGACAGTCGGTATCTGTACGTCTTGTCGCCCGCGACCGCAGAAATCGCGGCTTTCCGAATCGAGGAAAACGGGAGCCTCAGCAAGCTTCCGAGCTACATGGGAGTGCCCGCCACCGCGTTTGGCCTCGCCGCTCGCTAAAGTGCGGCCGTCAGGCCGCCTCCCTTTGACTCCCAGCGAACGAAACTCTCAGGCCAGCGCAGCCCGCGGAAACCAGCCAGGTCTCCGCGGGCGTTCGGCCATCCAAGAACTCGACCTGGAACAGCGGCGCGCTTTTCAAAAGCGCGAGCCGCGCGCGCTGGAGGCCTTCTTCGACGCGTATTTTCCGGCCATCTACACCTACGTCATGCGCAGTGTCGGCGACTCGCACGTCGCCGAGGACCTGACCCAAGAGATCTTTCTGAAGATCCACCGCGCACAAGAACGGCTGGAACCGGAGCGGCTCATGCGGCCCTGGGTGTTCACGATCGCATCCAACACGATCCGGGATTGGGCCAAGCGCCATGCCCTGCGAGCGGTGCACGACCGCGACCTGGAAGGCGGCGCTTTGGACGAGTATCCCGCCTCGAGCGACGAAGCACCCCAAGTCTGCGCCGAGATGCAAGAAGTCAAACGAACCATCGAACAAGCGTTAGCGAGTCTGGAGCATTCCCTGCGTGGAGCCGTACTCCTGCGCCATTCGGAACAGTTGTCCTTCGCGGAGATTGGACGCTGTCTGGGCCTGACGGAGGACGCCGCTCGGCAACGACACGCGCGCGGCATCCAGCGCTTGCGCGAGCTCCTATCGATCCGCGGCTTCAAGCGCGAGGGCTTGGCATGACTTTCCCCCAAGACCCGCGTGTCGATCCGGAACTGGAATCGGCGATCGAGAGCGAATTGGCGTCACGTCCCATGGCCAGCGAAACATTCCGAAACTCACTGCGCGGCAAGTTCGTGTCCGGAGCGCTCGATCCCAGTGCGCCCGACGTGGAGACCCAGCCAAAAGCCCCTGCCAAGGCCAAGCCGCTTAGCAGCGCCCGCAGCGCCAGCGAAGTGCGCCGTCGCCGAGCCCAGTCGAGCAAAGCGGCCAAGTCGGCCCGAACGAACCAGCTGCGCTGGATTCTGGCGGCTGCGGCCGTGCTGATCCTGAGTACGCTTGGCTGGTGGTTCCAAGGTCGGCGGGGATCGCCCGAAGCCAGCCGCTGGCGTGTTCTGGCCGCGGCCACCGAGCAATGGTCTCCCGCAGAACTCGCCGTGGGCGGCCAGTGGACTACGCAGGAGTCCGCCGCGGTGTTGCGACTCGATTCCCAACTCGTGATCGAACTCGGCCCGAACTCGAACGTGCGTCTCTTGGAGCTGTACGACGCAGTGGGGACCGGCCAAACCCGGCTCGAACTCCTGGCCGGAAGCTTGCACGTCGCTACGTCGAAGGCTTTCGCTCCTCGCCGACTCTCGGTGCTCGCACCGCACAGCGAAATCGATGTCGTCGGAACCGAGTTCGGCATCGACATCATCCCCGACGTGGCCACTTGCATTTGCTGCAACGAGGGCAAGATCAACGTGCGCAGCCCCCAAGGGTCGGCGCATACTCTCGCAGCCGGCGAAATGGCCTGGTGCACCTGGGACGACAACATGCCCATGTACGCCCCCGCCAAACGCGAGCACCTAGTTCCGATCGAGGCGCTGCGGCGCTGGTGCAAGTAGTCGGTGCTTGGTGACGAGGCGCCTAACGGAACCAAACCCGATTCGCTCACTCACCCTAGGGCCTGCGTTCACCGCGCGCCAAAGGCGTTGGGTGATGCGCAGCCAGGCGATTTCTAGGGTTTGGCATACGCCCGCGTCGGCGCGTGCGCTGGGCGTTCCGTCGAAAGGCCTCTGAATGCCAGAATTCTTGCGCACAACTAGACCATCGGTGAACACCGCGAGCATCTTGTGCGTCCAGTGGCAAAGAGGGCGGACGCCCACGTCAAACGCCTCTTCATCAGCTCGGACCAGTTCCTGGCGTAGCCCAGTATCGAATATGGCGCGAGCAATTTCACGGTGGCCAATCAAGTACTGATGGGGACAGGCTGGTCCTCGAACACGAATAGGCGATCATTCGATCGGATTCATACACCCAAGCAGTGGCCGAGCGGCCCGCGCGCCAAGGTCATACCCTTGGCTTGACGAGGGTGCCCAAAAGCGCGATGAATGCCGTCCTGCAACCGCGTTCAGGTTCCAGCTGCCTCCCCGGAAGCTGCGATTTCCGTCAATTGAAGAATGCGATTCGAGTGTCTTCAACTCATTGAGGGGATAGAAATGAAACAGGTTGCTGCACCACTCCGAGACGTTGCCGATGGTGTCGTGTAGTCCGAAACTGTTCGGAGCGAACGAACCGACGGGAGCAGTTACCATGAAACCATCGTCCACTTCGAGCGTGTACCCCCATTGAGGCATTCCGCTTTCTTGTTCGCACCACGCGTCGGCGATATTACACTTACCCTGAAGGCGTTCGAAGCTAGCGCCCACAAAGGTCGGCACTGAATCTCCCGCACGAGCGGCATACTCCCACTCAATCTCGGTTGGCAGCGTTAATCCAGACCGGTCGAGAACCAGCATAAGATCATCCCATGCCACGGTTTCGACCGGCAACATCAGCGTTGGCGAAATGCTGACCCGGGCGAACTTATCTTCCCATTGACCATCAGGCCCCCACGTCGATCGATTTTCGTTACACAGGCGCTTCCACTGCGCTTGAGTGAGTTCGTACTTGGCCAGAAAGAACGGGGCGATAGTTACCGCAAAAGTCGGCCCTTCGTTTGCAATGGCCCTGTGATCGTAGTTTGGGGCTTGTGGGTGTTTCTTCTGAGCTCCAATTAGGGATGGACCTCCGGGGAGCAGCACGAGGACGATTCCGACATCCTCGGTGAGAACCAGCTTGCCGTTTGCGTCACGCTTGGGTACTGCGTGGTCCGTAGTCCCCGACTGCAAATGAACGAACTCCCACAACCCCGAGTCAGGATCGGGCCCGATCGGGAGAACGCCAATCTGTGGTTCGATCTTCAGGCCACGATACGTTGGCGAATTTCCAATGGCAGCAATTGCTTCGTCCCAGCGACGCTGTGCCTCGGGCCCGCTCACGCTTCGTTCGTTGATCGTCCGCGCGAACTCGGCGCGTTTCACGATTCCCCAGCCGTGCTTCTTTGAGATCCCGGCGGAGTACAGGCCGCCGGACGATTCGTCCTGAAATGCCTTCAGGTCGGACACCAGCTTAGTGAGCTGGAGGTGCCACCAGCGATCCTCGATGTTGTCGAATTCGTAGGTTTGCCGCTCGGACGCAACGAGGTCCAGCTCTGCCACACGCGCCTCGAGCAGGATTGCATCTTCGGACCGCTGGATCCGAGCGAACTCCCCCTGCCAACGTTCGACTTTTTCACGCATCTTCTTCAGGGACGCGGTCAACCGCACCCTCTGCTCGCCATTGGAATCTTCGATCGCATTGGCCAATTCGGCGATAGCTGCCTCGAAGCGTCCTAGGCGCCACAGCGCCCACGCCAGCGTGTCGCGGATATCGGCGCGCTCGTCCGAGGGAGCTATGTCGACGGCACGCTGAGCCAGAATCCGTGCGCGGACCTCGCCACCGTAGACAATCACTTCGGCGTCCGGATTCACGAGCCGCCATGCCAGGTGATTCAGTCCATTCGCGTCTTCGGGCAAAGTCTCCTGCGCAAGTTCAATCTCTACGGAAGCGTCGCTCGGCCAAGCCTCCGTGTCCAACATTCGACGCATCCAGGTGAGCTCCGCCAGGGCCCTCTTCCATTCCGCATACTTCGGGCTCGTGCGACGGTCCCGCTCGATCTGCTCCGGCGTCCGCTGCTTGGCCCGCTTGCGGAGTTCCTGAAGGATGACCTCGTGCTCGACTAGAGATGGCTGGGCGTTCAACCTCGCGCTGGCTGGCCGGCCTTCGATCAGTACTCGCGCATCATCCAACCACTTCTCGATGTCCCGCAGCATTTCCGGATAGGCGGGCCAAAGCCCGTCGGCACGCTCCTCGAGGTCCTTCAGGTTCTGAATTGCCGATAGCGACAGCACGTCCTTGGCCTTTTCGGACGCGAGCCGTGCGTTTTCGTCGGAGCGGCCCTTGAGGACCAGGCTCGTGGTGAGGCCTGCGACCAGCAGCAGAATCGCCGTGGCAAGCGAGGTCGCGAGAGCTCGATTGCGCTTTACCCACTTCTTAGCTTCTGCCCAAGCTCCCGTTTCGTAAGCGTGAACGACCCGGCCCTCGATGAAGGCCCGCAAGTCTCGAGCAAGTGTTTCGACATCCTGGTAGCGCCACAATCGCTCGCGCGCCATCGCCTTGTCGCAGATCGCTATGAGTTCGGCTGGAGCGGTCGGTGCTAAGTTGGCGACGGGTTGCGGCGGACCCTCCAACAGTCGCGCAAGCACCTGGTAGCACTTGCGGCGTTCGGTGGGAGTTGTTCCATCCTGGTACGGAGCCACACCGGTGAGTGCGCGGTACAGGATCGCCCCGACGGAGTACGCATCGGTCTGGCGGTCGGCTATGTGCCCCCGGGCTTGCTCCGGCGCCATGTACTCCGGTGTGCCCAATCGCTGGCCGGTTCGGGTCAGCCCCTCCTCTGACCCGCGGTCGGTGCTTAGAGATTCCGTCGGCCCAGGGACCCGATCGGGAGTGGGTACCTGGTCCCCTTCGATGAGCGCAAGTCCCCAGTCCATCAAGTACACCTCGCCGAACTGGCCCACCATCACATTGGACGGCTTCACATCGCGGTGGATCACTCCGCGCGTATGCGCAAACGCAAGCGCATCGCAGACTCTCAGCACGATCGTCAGCACCCGCGTAGGTCCCCATTCACCGTTTCCGGCCAGGCTCCGCCCCAAGATGGCCTCGAGTGTCCGCCCGCTCTCCAACGAGTCCCCGAGCGAGTCTCCGGACTGGACGAGCTTCATCGTGAAGAACAGTTGTCCTTGCTCGTCCACTCCCAAGTCGTGGATCGGAACGATGCCGGGGTGGTCTAGCCGAGCCAGCACTCGCGCTTCTCGCAGGAAGCGCAACACTTGGTCCGGCGGCGTCTCCATGGTGCGAATCGCGGATGAGCCGATGCCCCCTACTACTTTCATCGCAAGGTAGCGCTCGAGCGTCGCGTCGCGTACGCGGTAGACAGTGCCCATGCCGCCGCGGCCGATTTCGCGTCGCAGTTCGTAGCGCGAACCCGGGTCCGGTTTGGCCCGTAGCGCATCAAGCAAGGGGGCAACGCGATCGGCGTGGGTGCTCTCCGGGGCCTCGCCGGAGTGCAGGCCAGCAATCGAAGCGTCGGACGAGAGCAGGCCGGCGTTTTTCAAGGCCTGGACGCGCTCGCGAACGATGGGCGCAAGCGCACCTAGCGCCAGGCAATATCGATCCAGATCGAAGCCGGGCTCGATCAGCGACCGTTCAACGGCAATGGCGACTAGATCGGTAATCGTAGAGTCATCGCGTTCGTTCATCAGTCTCGCCCTTTTTCGACAAGTCGAGGCCCAGAGCCTTGCTCAGTTTCGCAAGCGCTCGCGAGCACGTCGACCGCGCGTTCGACTCCGAACCGAGCCCCAATTCTTCGGCGATGTCCTTGAACGGCCTTCCGCAGACGCGGCTCAGAAGGATCACGTTGCGGTCCCTTTCCGACAAGCCGAGCAATGCCGACTCCAATCGTTCGGCCAATTCTTGACGTTGCGCCAGCGAACCGGGAGTGGGAGGCTTGCCAGCGAGCCCGGATTTCAGCAAGAAGCTCGAGGAGATCGCCGTGATCGATCGTCTTCGGCCTTCGCCGCGCTTCAAAGCGCGCTGCCTTTTGAGTGCGTCGAGCACGTTGTGCTCGGCGAGCCGTACCAGCCAATGCAAGAAGGCCTTGTCCCCTCGATCGTGAAAGCCGCGCAGGCTGCGGAGTGCATCCATCAGTGTCTCTTGGACGATGTCCTCGACATCTGGGAGCAAGTCCGCGCGGCGTTTCCCCAAGCGCAAGCTGACGATTTGCGTAACTGGGTCCATGAACCGTGCGAACAGACGGTCGGCCGCACTGCGACTGCCGTCCTTGGCCGCCTGAAGCAACACCGCAGTGGTCGATGGGGAATGCGAGGCCATGGTCTAACCGTAGGAGGCCGGGTGCCCAGGATATCGAAGGGTCGTCCTGCCTGCCCAAGGTCGAGCCGGGACTCCGCCTGGGCAGGTCGAACTGAAATCGACGTCGTGAGGGGCGATTTTTCCGGCGCTTCGGGCTTTCGTGTGGGTAGGCGCCCCGCCGCCACGCCCGCCTGGACGGGAACGGAGCCGCCGGCAGACGCCCCGACGCCTGAACAGCACGCCTCGACCGACCGAAAACCGTGTTTCCAGCCCAAGAACGAGGGGTGGGAGCTACCGAAGTCGGGCCCGCACCAACGGGAGGGGCCCGATTTCGGGGGCGGACACCCCGGACGGGTCCCGGCTACCCACACAACTTCCTGAAGCCCCATTTTTCCGGAAAGCTTGCAGCGAACGCATGAGACCTTCGCTTAAGGCGTGGTAGACGCCACCTGAAGCCTCCACCTGCCATGGACGGGCTGAGCGCCATCCGGCCAGGCCTGTTCCCGAATCCCCTATCGTCCATTCATCCGGGCGTCCCTCAAGATCATGACCATCACAATCAAGTCAGCCGTTGTCCTCGGTTCTGCGCTCGTCATGCAACTAGAGCTGTCCGCCCAGGAAAGCATCCGTGGCTGGGGAACCGCGGCTTTCGACACGAGCGTGCAAGGCCATACAATTACGCAAGTTGCCGCCGGAGGCTTGCACTCCTTGGCGCTTTCGGCCTCCGGATCGCTTATCGCCTGGGGCGACAATTTGTCGCTCCAGTGCGTCGTTCCAAGCCCAGGACCAGGGCTGAGCTATGTCAAGTCGGATGCAGGCCAATACCCCTACATGGCCTTCGGGAACAGGCCGGGCTTCTGCGTGGCGGTCCGCAGCGATGGGTCGTTGGCTGCCTGGGGAAGCAACAGCGTTGGCCAGCTCAATCTTCCACTCCCGCCGCCCTCCGGAACCGTGTATGTCGAGGTCGAGGCGGGAACCTTTCACTCCGCCGCCCTGCGTTCGGACGGAATCATCGATTGCTTCGGTAACAACGGCCACGGACAGCTCAATGTGCCACCGCTTCCTCCTGGTCTGACCTACATCGAGGTCTCGGCTGGGTTCAATCATACAGTTGCCATTCGCAGCAATGGCAGCGCCATCGGTTGGGGAAACAACGATAATGGCCAGATCGACATTCCGGTCCTTCCACCTGGCAAGTCATGGGTGCACATGTCCGCCGGCGGCGGCGGGCTGAGTACCTCCGGGTTCACCGCCGGTCTCAACAGCGACGGCATCATCAGCGTTTGGGGGAGTGGTCCAACAGACGTCCCTGCGTTGCCGGCCGGAATGACCTATGTCGATTTGCATGCCGGCCACTTTCACGCCGTGGCCCTGCGCAGCGACGGAGCCGCGGTTGCGTGGGGTGACAACTCTGGCGGACAGCTTTCGATCCCGACTTTGCCCGCGGGAGAGACCTTCATCGACGCAGCCGCTGGATTGAGTCATACAGTCTTGTTGACGAGCGCCGGACGGGTGGTGTGCGTCGGAAGCAATTCCAACTATCAATGCAATGCTCCGATGCTGCCAGCAAACGTGAAGTTCGTCGAGGCCGACGCGGGCACCGACTTCGTCCTGGGCCTCGCGAATGATGGGCTGATTTACCCGTTCGGATTTCCGCATCCGTCCGGCAACTTCAATGTCCCGACCTTGCCTGGAACTGAGACCTATACGCGTGTCATTGCCCAGGGCTATCTGTGTGCGGCGCTTCGAAGTGACGGACACCTCGTGCCTTGGGGCGATTCCTCGGGAGGAACCCACAACGTTCCCGCATTGCCGTCAGGGACGAGCTATATAGATGCGAGCGCGGGAACGTCGCACATGGTTGCATTGCGAAGCGATGGGCAGGCTTTCGATTGGGGGACCAACGCAGGGAGTGTCCCTGCTCTTCCCAGCGGCCTGACGTATGTCCAGGTTGCCGCGGGATCGGACTTCTCGCTCGGGCGACGAAGCGATGGCTCCGTGGTCGCGTGGGGCATCTCAAACGCATTCGGTCAGCTAAACGTTCCTGCGCTGCCCGCCGGGCTAACCTTCGTCGAAATCGCTGCGGGCGACGTTCATGCTCTCGCGCGTCGAAGCGACGGAACCGTTGTTGCGTGGGGAGGAAACAACGAGGGACAAAGCACTGTTCCGTCCCTCCCTGGTGCTGTGGTTTTCACTGAAATTGCTGCCAAGCGCTTTCACTCGCTTGGGCGAACGAGCACAGGTGAAGTAGTCGGTTGGGGCAAGTGGGGAGCAAATGGGACTGTGGAGTCGCTGCTGACCAACTACGTTCCGGTTGTGCCGCCGGGTCTTGTCTACATCAAAGCAGGCGTTGGAAGCAGTCTTGCGATTGCGCTCGTTGGGCCGGCACCAGCCTGTGGTTCCGTTTCGCCTTACTGTGCGCCTGCAGCAGCCAACACAGCGCACCTCGAAGGCTCTGTGTTCGTTGCCAACGGCTGCCCGGGGATCGCGGCGAACAACCTGGTACTCGAAGCGACCAGCCTTCCGCCGAACACCTTCGGCATGTTCCTATACGGCCCCGGGAATGCACAAGTCCAGCTCCCGTTCGGTAATGGTTGGAACTGTCTGGGCGGAATTCAGCAGCGCATCCCACCCATCTTGCTTTCCAGTCTCGCGGGTGCAGTTTCGCTGCCTCTCGATTTGACCCTGCCGCCCTTTTCCGCCGGCTCGCACGCGATCATCGCCGGCTCGACCTGGAATTTTCAATTCATCTACCGCGACCCGACGGCAGTGCCGACAACGTTTAACCTATCGAACGCGCTGCACTTGGTATTCGCGCCATGACGGGTCGGGTGGCCGTTTTGTGATCAAGACTTCGTGGCAATGCAAGAACGTCAGCTAGTACTACTGTGTCACGAAAAGCCGGGTCGCAGGACGCCACACGACGCGCAATACCCGAGCATGTGTAGCAAGTTGCGCATCACCCGTACTCGGAAGCTTGCGACCGAAGTCGGTTCATGCCGCTCCACTCGCACCGGGAGAGCCGCGCGGGCGGAAACCTTTGGGTAATTTGGCTGGCGTGAGGAAGGCAACAGGCTGAGGGGGGGAAAGCCGAGCGCGCTCGGCGGCAAGGAAGCAGTAAGCCGCGATACATAACACGCCGTGGTGGTGAAAGCCTCTCCAGCTGCGCCCTTCGTAGTGGTCGAGGCCGATCTCGCTTTTGAGTTCCTGGTAGTCGCGTTCGATGCGCCAGCGCAGAGTGACCAAGTTCACAAGATCGTCGAACGATGCAGAAGCCGGCGTGTTCGACAGCCAGAACTTGTTGGGCTTCTCCTCGCCATTCTTCCACTCGATCAAGAGCCACTCTTGCGCTCGCATATCAGCGCGCAGGTAGTCGCGATGCGCAGAGGTGACACGCAGACGAGCGAAACGTGAACGCATCGCACCCTTCGTTCCTTGGCGCCAGCGCACGGACTTCCACGCAGACTTGGGCAGCGATTTCGCCAAAGCTTCAACCGAGACTGGTCGGTGTGCATCGTCCCTGCGCAGCAGCGTTGCTGGCCGACCCTTTCCACTCCAGCGCTTGGGCGGCAGCGCATGATTGCCTGGCGACCACACGCTGGTCGCGCCCTTGACGGCCACGGCGTAGCTCAGGCCGAGTTCGGCGATGCCCTCGCGAAACGCGGTGGCATCGCCATAGCCGGCATCGGCCACGACCGGCGCCCTGGGCAGCTCGTCGGCCACCATGCGGCGCATCTCTTCCAACGCGATCCGCCACTTGGGCTGGAACACGATCTGGTCGGGAACGCCGACCTCTTCGCGACGCGCCCGATCCTCGGCCCACTCCTCTGGAAGATACAGCCGATAGGCAGCCGGAATGCTCATGGTCGGATTGGCCAATGAGACGCTGACGGCAACCTGGCAGTTGTCCTGTTTACCCAGGATCCCGCAATACTGGCGCGCAACTCCTACCGATTTCGTGCCTTTCTTCGGGATCCCCGTGTCGTCGACGATCCAAACTTGGACCGGACCGTGACGCTCGAAGGCTTCGAGCGCATGATCTCGGGCTCGCTCCAACAAGGCACCCGCGTCCCAGGGAGCACTAGCCACGAAGTGGTGCATCGACTGATGGCGAGCCGCGACGCGTCGCGGCTCGATGCGTGCAGCCATCGGCTCAACGCTCTTGCGATCACCTGGCAACAGCAACCCCGTCAGGTACGCACGCAATGGCTCGCGGCGATCGGCATGGCCCAGCGCCTGTGCCAAGCCATCGACGAAAGACGCGAACCGTTCCCCCTCGAGCCTGTGTGAGTGACCCATGGCGCGGCATGGTCGCAAACTGAGCCGGACGCTTCAATATTTATGACACAGTAGTACTAGCAGCCTGTTGAA
>JAKFYL010000172.1:31380-32820 GCA_021730845.1 Planctomycetota bacterium
AAGTCGAGTGATTCCGTAACCAGTCGACGTGGGAGAAATAGTATGCGGCAGGAGACCCACCAGCCATGTCGATGCGCCGCCGAACAGGAACGAAGCAGGGAGAGCTCTGGATCGCCACGCAAGATCTTGCCGCGAGCCCTGGCAACCCTTTCTACGACCGATTGAACACGGTGCTCGCCGAGTGCGGCTTCGACCGCATGGTCGAGGACCTGTGCGAGCAGCACTACTCGAAGACTCATGGCCGTCCGAGCATCGCGCCTAGCATCTACATGCGGATGCTGATGATCGGCTACTTCGAAGGATTGGACAGCGAGCGCGGGATCGCTTGGCGCTGCTCGGATTCGATGTCGTTGCGGCGCTTCCTTGGCTTCTGCTTGTCGGAAGCGACGCCGGACCACTCGAGCCTGTCTCGGATTCGAGGACGCCTTCCTCGGGAAGCGCACGAAGCGGTGTTCAAGCACGTGCTGGCGGTGCTCGCCCAGAAGGACCTGTTGAAGGGCCAGACCATCGGCGTCGATGGTACGACGCTGGAGGCCAACGCTGCGCTGAGGAGCGTTGTGCGACGCGACAACGGTGAGGCGTACCGCGAGTACCTCGTGGGTCTGGCGAAGGCGTCGGGTATCGAGTCGCCGACGGGTGAGGATTTGGCGCGTTTGGATAGAGATCGTCCGAAAAAGGGCTCGAACGACGAGTGGAAGAACCCGCACGACCCGGATGCAGAGATCACGAAGATGAAAGACGGGAGCACGCACTTGGCGCACAAGGCTGAGCATGCCGTCGACATGGAAAGCGGCGTGATCCTGGCCGTGACGTTGAGCGGCGGAACGACGGGTGACACGAGCACGATCCACGAGACGATGCTTGAGACTGTGAAGAACCTCTCGACGCTGAAGCTGGAATCGAACAAGGATGGGATGGAGATCGCCGTCATCGCAGACAAGGGCTACCACAGCAACGACACGGTCGCGACGATGGAGTAGATGGGTATCAAGAGCTTCATCAGCGAACCAGATCGCGGACGTCGCTGTTGGAAGGACAAACACGCGGAGCGCGACGCGGTCTACGCGAACAGACGACGCATTCGTAGTGAGCGGGGCAAGAGCTGGATGAAGAAGCGCGGCGAGCTGATTGAACGGTCTTTTGCGCACTGCCTCGAAACGGGAGCAATGCGTCGAACGTGGTTGCGCGGGCACGAGAAAATCCGAAAACGCTGCCTCGTGCACGTCGCAGCCTTCAACTTGAGCTTGGTGATGCGATCGCTGCTCGGTGCGGGCACGCCGCGCGGCCTGGCGGATCGCGTCGGCGGCCTCGGCGCGGCTGCGCGGGGCCTGATCGAAGCGATGAGCAACACAATTCGCGATTACCTTCGATTCCTCACGTCGTGGCCAGTGCCGGGGATACTTCACCGCTGGGGTCTGGTGGCCGCGTGAATCGGCACTT
>JAKFYL010000027.1 GCA_021730845.1 Planctomycetota bacterium
TGACCCGCGCGCTTGGCCGCCTCTTCGACCGCCGCGCATCCGGAGAGCACGATCAGATCGGCAATGGAAATGCGCTTGCCCCCAGTTTGTCCGGCGTTGAAGTCCTTCTGCAAGCCCTCGAGCACTCCCAGGACTTTGCTCAGCTCCGCCGGCTCGTTCACTTCCCAGTCTTTCTGGGGGACCAACCGGATCCGCGCCCCGTTGGCGCCACCGCGCATGTCCGAGCCGCGGTAGCTGGCTGCCGAGGCCCAAGCCGTCGAGACCAACTGCGAGATCGAAAGGCCCGAGCCCAGAATCTTGCGCTTGAGTTCGGCGACTTCTTGTTCGCCCACCAAAGGATGGTCGGGCGCCGGCACCGGGTCTTGCCACAGCTGCGGAGGCGGCACGTTCTTGCCCACAAGGCGCGCGTGCGGACCCATGTCGCGGTGCGTGAGCTTGTACCAGGCCCGGGCGAAGGCTGCGTTGAACTCCTCGGGGTTCTGGTGGAAGCGTTCCGAGATCTTGCGATAAGCCGGGTCGCGGATCAGCGCGAGGTCGGTCGTGAGCATCATCGGGAGGTGCATCTCGGCCACGTCGTGTGCATCGGGCACGTTCGCCGGGGCGGAGTTGCCCTTGGGCTTCCATTGCTGCGCACCGGCCGGGCTCTTGGTCAGCTCCCACTCGTAGCTGAACAGGTTCTTGAAGTAGTCCTGGGACCACTTCACAGGAGTTGTCGTCCAGGCGCCTTCGAGTCCACTGGTGATGGTGTGGACTCCGTGTCCGGACCCAAGCGTGTTCTTCCAGCCCAAACCTTGCTCTTCGATGGGGGCCGCTTCGGGCTCGGGACCGACGTACTTGCGCGGATCACCTGCTCCGTGAGCCTTGCCCAAGGTGTGTCCGCCAGCGATCAAGGCCACGGTTTCCTCGTCGTTCATGGCCATGCGCCCAAAGGTCGTGCGGATGTCGCGCGCGGCGGCCAGCGGGTCCGGGACGCCGTTCGGCCCTTCCGGATTCACGTAGATCAGGCCCATTTGCGAAGCGGCCAGCGGGTTCTGCAGTTCGCGATTCCCAAAGAAGCGTTGATCGGCGAGCCATTCGCCTTCCGGTCCCCAGAAAACATCGGCTTGCGGTTCGAACACATCCGCGCGGCCGCCGGCGAAGCCGAACGTCTTGAACCCCATGGATTCGAGCGCGACGTTGCCGGTCAAGATCATCAAATCCGCCCAAGAGATCTTGTTGCCGTACTTCTGCTTGATCGGCCAAAGCAAGCGGCGAGCTTTGTCCAGGTTGCCGTTATCAGGCCAGCTATTCAGCGGAGCAAAACGAATCGTGCCGTCGGACGAGCCGCCGCGACCATCGGCCACTCGGTAGGTACCCGCGCTGTGCCACGCCAAACGGATGAACAAGGGGCCGTAGTGGCCGAAGTCGGCCGGCCACCAGTCTTGGGATGTCGTGAGCATCGCGGCGATGTCCTTCTCCAGGGCCGCTAGGTCGAGCTTGGCGAACTCCTGTGCGTAGTCGAACTTCTCTCCGAGTGGGTTGCCGGCCGGAGTGTTCTGGTGCAGAACGCTCAAGTCGAGCTGGCGCGGCCACCAATCGCGGTTGTACTTGACGCCCGGGGTGCGGGTGTCGTCGGACATTGCCGCCGTCGTGCCGCCGCCCATGACGGGACACTCGGCCGCGGATGCGCCGCTCTTGGATTGGCTCGCGGCGGTCGGCTGGGAAGCGGCGCAAGCGCCAGTGGCCAGCGCCAACGTGAGCAAGCCGAGCAGGTGTGCATCGCCCTCGAGCGACTGGGGACCATGCAGTTCCGGCTGACTTGCGACGAGGCTCTGGAGGTCGGGAGTATGATCGAATCGGACTGGGTTGTTCATGATGGTGTTGGGATGGTTGGCGGGGACGAGGAAGGCCTAGCCGTAGGCCCCTTCTTGGCCCCCCCGCAAGTCCGATAGTAGCCGTATTTAGAATGAATACAAGTATAGACAGAGTCCGACATTTGTCGTAGACTCGTTTCCCGATGCGGCCCAGGACGTCGTAGACGCGGTGTCACTTCACTCGCGCGAGCACTTCGAAGCTCGGAACCGCGCCACTCAGAGTGCGCGGGGGGCCTCCGTAGGCGAGGAACGCGGCTTCGGAGCGGCGCTTGAGGTTGCCTAGCGCGACGCGCGTGCCGGCCATGCGATCGCTGTCGCCATCGGGAACTCCTTGCAGGTCGAATCCCGCGATGCGTACGAGCAAGATGCCCAGGAACTCTCCGTCGCTCGCGCGGATCGGGTGGTGCCAGTCCTGGCCCGCGAACCAATAGAAGTCCTGGCTGGGTGTGAAGACGAAGGTCGTCATGCGCCCTTTTTCGTCGAGCATGTCCAGGATGCCCAGGTCGCAATCGTAGTGGCCGAATGGAAATGGCAGATCCGAGCGAAAGCCAATGCGCAGCGCGGCGAAGGAGCCGCGCTCCTCATCGCTGCCCACCAAGAACGTCCCGGTCTTGGGGCCGATTTTTTCGTAGCTCGTACCGGGGTCGGTGAGCATGGAGGGGTAATCGCCATGCGCTGCCTTGATGGCTTCCAGGTCGGCGTTCACAAGCGCCGCGGCCTGGTGCATGGTTTGCAAGTTCTTGTAGCCCGACCAGGGCTGCGACGTCCCCGGATTGAGTTTGAGCACAGGCCCGAAGAACATCCCGTCGTCGGACAGATCCTTCTCGCCATCCCAGTTCTTCGATTTCAGTGCTCCGTCGGGATGCACCTCGCGCAGCAACTTGGCGCAGGCGGCGTGGGACGCAGGATTGGTGAGTTTCCATTCGCCAAGCAGCGCACTGAGCGCCGCCTTGCCCGGTCCTCGCTTGCGAGCTTCCTGCACCACGTCGCCAAAGCTCCGAGTCCAAGCCGGAGCCTCTGGTGGGTCGTCGAAACGCGCTTCGGCGAGTCTGGCCAAGGCTAGCGGCAACGTCTGCTCGCGGCGAGCTTCGTCAGCGGGCGCCCAAAGATCCCGGGGCACCATCCACTCCTGTGGGAACACAGTTTGCAGCTCGCTCCAGGATGCGGGCCGGGGCTCGAGTTTGACCGCCGCGCTGGAGCCGCTGTCGCCGGCCACGACAAGAACCGAGGACGCAACTAGGAACAGCGCGAGCATAGGGCCTGATTGCACTAGGGCGCCAGATGGAAGTCGCGCAATTCGCGGCGCACGAACGTGGCCGCTTCTTCGTGTGGGTAGTGACCCGCAGGCGCGAGCACCAGTTTGGAGTTGGCGATGTCGCGCTGAAAGCGCTTGGCCACTTTCTCGACCGTGTAGGCGACATCGCGCTCGCCCCACAGGAGCAGCGTGGGTTGCGCGATCCGGGCAATCTCGTCCTGGCGCGTTCCGTTCTCGTCGCGACACAAGTGGGTCATGGCCTTCCAATTGTCGCCGTTTTCGCACACCAGAAACATTTCCTCGAGCTGATCGTCCCGAATCGGCGCAGCGAAGTGGTGTTGCAGCGCGGGGCGGATGCGGTCGCGCGAGCTGAGCAAATACCCGAAGCCAGCGCCAGGCCAGTTGCGCAGCTTTGCTTCTTCGGGCAGCCACTCGTCATCGGCGCGCTCATAGCCCGACGAGTCCATCAGCACGAGCTTCGCGACGCGACCTGGCGCATCCAGCGCTGCCCGCCAAGCAAACTCGCCGCCGTAGGACTGGCCCACGAGCGTGACCTTGCGCAGATCGAGCATTTCGAGGAAGCCGCGCACCGAGTCGGCGCAGGTTTGGAAGGTGTAGGCCGGCACGCTCTTCGAACCAACGCCGTGGCCGACCACGTCGAATGCGTACAAATCGACCGTGCCGACGAGCTCGGAGGGTGCTTTACCGTCGAAGCACAGCAGCGCCCAGTTGAAGAGGCACGCCGGCGTGCCGTGGACGAAAACGATCGGCGAGTCCGTGCGCTTCGTGGCCGGATCTGCCGGTGCGTGCGTCCAGACGTATTCCACTTCGCGCTCACGGCCCTCTAGAACGACTTTGGCCGTGCGCCGCTTTAGCCCCAGTGCTGCCATGGCCTCGTTCTTGGGCAGGGCAACGAGCCGCTCCTCGATCTCTCGTTTGTTCATGCCTGCACAACTTGCCCCCGCGGCAAAGGTCAGCAACAAAAACCCAAGCGCGATGGGGGTCAATCGCCGCCAAATCCGATTCCTTGTTCGCATTGCCATCCGAAGGATCTGTGCGATATTCGCACGGGCTGGCTGCTTGGATGCAGAAGTCCCGCCGAAGCTGGCTCTAGCCCGCGGGGGTCAGGGTCGGCGTCTCGATTCGATGTACTGGCCGATGTTCTTCGCGAGCACGTCGAGCGGTACGTTTCCGCCCAGCACCAAGGCATCGTTGTAGGCCTTGCCATCGAACCGCGCGCCAAGCGCCGCCCTGGCGCGCTCGCGCTGCCGATTGATCTCGCTGTGCCCAACCTTGTACCCGCATGCCTGCGCGGGCCAGGAGCAGTAGCGATCGACCTCGCTCGCCACCTCCACCGGATTCGAGCCGTTGATCTCGACGAAGAAACGCACACCCTGCTCACGCGTCCAGCGCTTGGCGTGAATGCCGGTGTCGACCACCAGCCGGCAGGCCCGAAATGCCAGCGCCTGGAGGTACCCGAGCTCGCCGATCGTGTCGCCGGCGTAGGCCCCCAGTTCGTCGGCCAGTTGCTCGGCGTACAGCGCCCAGCCCTCGGAGTAGGCGTTGAAAGCGAGCAACTGCCGGATGATCGGCATCTGATGCGTGTACTCGCCCTGCAGGATGTGGCCTGGAATCGACTCGTGGAAAGTCAGGTCGGCCAGGCTGTACTTGCTGTGCAGCGCCGGCGTCTTCAAGTTGATCCAATACTTGCCGGGAATTTTTCCGTCGATCGATCCGGGCGATCCGTAGGCGGTGGGGGCGCCGAGCTCTTCTTCCGGCGGCAGGCGCTTGACCTCCATGTTCGGGTTGACCAGCGTGTGGAACGCGCGCGGCAACTGCGCTCGGATCCAGGTGATGCGCTCCTGGATGAAAGCCATGATCTCCTCGCGCCCCTTGTCTCCGTCCGGAAACTGGTACTTGGGATCCTTGGCCAGCGCGTTCATGCGGTCGCCGACTGTGCCCCGCGTGTAGCCGGCACCCTTGAGGAGCGCGTCCATGCGCGCATGCAGCTGCTGCAATTCGCTTTGCCCCATGGCGTGCACCTCGTCCGGGGTCATGCTCGTGGTGGTCGATGCCTGCAGCGCCCAGCGGTAGAATTCTTCGCCGCCCGGTCGCGCCCACATGCCTGCGTCGTCCGTGGCGAGAGCGCGCTGCGCTTCGAGCTCGGCTATCTGCCGCTCGATCGCCGGCGCGATTTCCCGAGCCGCAATGGTGCGCGCGTGCTCGGACCAGTTGCCGGGAAAGCTCTTGGTGCGGCGGGCAAGGGACTCGACCAGCGAGCCGCCGCCCTGCGCGTTCTTGGCCGACAAGCGCATTTGCGCCAAAGCCCTGTCGATGAGGAACCCTGGCGGAACCAAGCCCATGGCGCGCGCGCCCTGCATGCGACCCAGCTCGCCATCCAGCTGCCGGCCAAATGACTGCAAACGCGCAAGGTATGCCTGGGCGTCCTCGGCCGTGATGATCGGGTGGTCGCTGTCGAGAAACCGCGGCACGTCGAGGTAGGCGCCGACGTTTTGAATCACGACATAGGGCGTGTTTCGCCAGCTGCCGACCGTGATATCCCCATAGGGCAGCGCAAAGCCAGCGGCGGCCAATCCATAGGCACTGCGGACGACCTCGAGGCTGGTTCGCGTATCGTGCGAGAGCTTGGAAATGTCGAGCACGTTGGCGCGCTTGAGGTCCTGGCGAACACGCTCAGCGATGTGCTGCTGTCCCGCGGCGGATCGATCGGCCAATTGCGACCGCAAGGCGGCTCTTGCGCCGGTGTCGATGCCCAAGGTCGTCGCGCTTTCCGGCGCGAAGCGCAGGTAGTTCTCCCCGATCTCTTCCAACAGCGCCTGGGCAACGGACTCGAGATCGGATGCAGATTGTGCGGCCAAACGCTCGCTCTTGCAGCCGTGCAGGAACGGCAGGGCCGCCGTCGCGGTAAAGGTGGCCAAGGCTTCGCGTCGATTCATGGCGGGTGGATTCTGCGCAGGTCCAGTCATTGCGGCTGTGAGGCAATTGTTTGGCTATCGTGCCTGGAAATCACGGTTAGGCCCTAGAGCCGTAACATTTGGACATCACCCGGACGCAGATCCACGGTCAAGCGCGCCACCTCGTTGCCGGCGTGCATGAGCACCAAGGTCACTGCGTCATCGGGCACCGTGACCACTTCGCTCTTCCCGCTGGTCAGCCCGATCGCTTGCGAGCCAAAGGCCATGTTGCCCTGGGTGATCGTCACGAACACCGGATTGCCCATGTGATCGAAGAATGCGGCGCTATCGGCAGTCTGCAGCGCCTCGATGCGCGCGCGCGTGCGCACGGGAGTCGTCAGGCGCAAATGCTTGGCATCGACGCTCGCCGGCAAATCGGTGCGCGTCGGCACGGCCATTCCCGGCGCCTGCACGTGAGCTGTGGCAGCCGCGCGCATTAGCGGTCCGCGCGCGAATCGGCCGTGCTCGTCAGTGGTCAGAGGATCGGTGCGGCGCACGGCGCCGCCTGGGTCCGGAGCGCACTCGAAGCGCACCGCGGCACCAGGAACCGGATCGCCGCGGCGGTCGACCACGATGCCTGCAACTTCCGGCCACATCGCCTCGGCTGGAAGCGTCACGATGACATCCGTGCGGCCGGCCTGAATCGGCCCGGTCGTCGTCGAGAGCAGCGATTCCCGGTCTTCGACGAGCAGCCGGTACATTCGGTTCTGGAGTCCGCGCAATTCGAATTCGCCCGCCGCCAACTCGGCGATATGGCTTTCGCTGAACTCGGCGCCTTCGGAGGTCACATGCACGTTGACCCGAGCGAGGAACTCGATGCAGGAGAACTCGTCGCCCTCGCGCAGGCATTCTGGGTCGGCGATGCGCACTTGCACCGAGGTGAGTGGGCGCGCGTCGGCCGCGATCACGCGGCCGCGAATCGAAAACGGTTTGCCGCCCAGTTTCAGCACGACGGGGCGCGGCCAGCTCGCGACCAAGTTGGGCTCCGCACCCACGCACTCCAAGCGGCCCGGAAGGTGACCGCCTTGCACCGCCACCAGCCACCGGCCACTGGCGCTGCTGATGTCGAGCGCGAATCGCCCTGTCGCATCGCTCATGGTTCCGGCCGGATGACAGAACACCGCGGCTTCGACCGGCTGGCCGAATTCGTCGACGACGTGACCGACTAGCACTTCGCCGCCCCTGAGCACGACGCGCAGGCGCACGCGCTCCGTCAGCTCGTCGCTGAAGGCGTGATAGCCCGAACGTTGCGCGAAAATGTGCATTTGCGGCACGGTCGGTGCGCGCTCGATGGCGAAATGGCCCTGCTGGTCGCTGCTCGCGAGCCACTCGCCGGAAACCGCCTGCTCGAGATTGCGCGCAAAGTCGGCGCGCGACGGCAGGATGCCGCCGACCGAGATCGACACGTCGGAGATCGGCTGTCCGAATTCGTCGACCACCTGCCCAGAAATCGGCGCACAGCGTGCCGCCACGACCGTCAATTCGCGCTCACCGACGTCGCGCTGCCCCCACAGCACCGGCCGATAGATGGTCGTCCACTCGGGGTCGTCCACGCTGACGTGGCCGCCGGCGACATCGGGCAAGGCGAGTTCGAACGAACCGTCGGCGCGACTGGTCGCGCGCGCTTGCGCCGATTCTTGACCGAAGGCTTCGAAGACCACGGAAACATCCGCGATCGGCCTGGCAGTGGTGTCCAGCAACAGTCCGGCGACGATCCAGGGGGGCGCGGGGAATTGCACGCTGGCCTCAACCGTCGGCGACGGCGTCGGGGGCGCCTGGGCCGTCGCGCGCTGCAGCGATTCAGCGGCCGGCTCGGGAAGCGCTGGCTCCGACGGCTGATCCGCGGCGCGCGTGACCAAAGGCTTACCCGAGGGCGCGGCAGCTGGCTCGTCGTCGCGCGTCAAGACCAGCCATGCAATTGCTGTGGCGCACAGCGCCGTGGCCAGCGCTAGCTTTGTCGGTTTCGCCATGGTCGAAAGAAGGGATAGCGCACAACCCGCAGGGGCATCGTACCTTGCCAAGCGCGGCCGAAGCTTGTCGATTTTCATGCTGGCCGCGGGCTGCCTTGGACCCGCGATTGCAGGAAACCACCCCTGTGGCACTGCTGCGTGCCGCAATGATTCGGTAACCTGCATGGCTAAGACGTAGGAGCATGGATGCTCGCAGCACATCGACAAGGGATGGACCCAGGTAGAAAGCTGCTCGGCCTAGCTTGTGTGCTAGCCGTGGTCGCTGGCTTGTGGATGTCGTTGGGTGGATCGGAGACCGCCGGGGTCGCTGCTACCAGGGGGGCCGCGACGCAGCCCGCCAGGGAAACGATCCAGGAAGACGTACCCGGCCTGATCGTCCCGCTTCGATCGCCAGAGAGATTCGAGCGGACCCAGGCGCAAGCCCTCAGCGACAGTGCTACCGTGCCGCCAGAAGCCAGACCGGTTTGGGACTTCATGCACGCGCTCCAACGTCGCGATTTGGTTGCACTAGCGGATCTGTATTCGCTGGATGTCCGGCAGCGGATCCAGAAGAAGGGCTGGAGCGAGTACTTCGACGAAGTGGCACCCTTCGTAACGCACCACTTGGGGACCTTGGATCCAAGCGCCTTCAACTACAGCTTTTCCGGGAACGCGAAAGAAGGGCTAGTCAAGATCGGGCGGCCAGGCCATGCAGCGGATCCTGCAACGATGCGCGTCCTGTGCGTCGGCGATCGCTGGCTGCTGAACGAGCGCTAGGGGCACGCGGGCGGGGGCACAATGCCCCCGGTGCGGCTGGTTGCCCGAGCCGGGCGCCCCACGCTGACAAAGCGTTGACATACGTCCTTGGGACTCGCATAGCCTGACTCCATGGGGGTTTCCCGTCGCCATGCGTTTGGGCCCAGGGCCGTGCTTGCCTTGGGCATCGCGGGTGCAGCGGCGCTGTGCGCGGCCGCGGCGCTGGATTTCGGAGATCCGGCTGCGCTCGTGCTGGCCCGCGCGCAGCGGTCGGTGGAGGCGGAAGTCGACCTCGTGCGGCTCGAATTCGAGCGGCGCCTTCGCGCGAGCGAACCCTTCGCAGAGCCGCTGGGGCAGATCCTGGAGTCGAAAGTCCCAGCGCAACCCGCGGCGGCAGCGGCAGGGCCCGCCTCAGGCACCACACCGCCTGCACCTGCCCCTTCGGCGCTCGCCGGAGTGTTCGACACCTTGCTCGACGCCGCGCTGGCTGCCGCGGCGAGCGGAGACACGGCTACGGCAATAGCCCTCGTCAGCCAGGCACTGGCGGACGACAAGATTGCGGCCGCGCCCGAGCGCGTCGCACAGGCGCACCTGCGCGCCTTGGCTTGGCGGCATGCGCTCGGTGACGGCGAGGCAGCAGCAGCGCATCGCGCGGCGCTGTTCGAGCTTCCCGTGGAACTCGCGCGCGAGGGGCTGGGGTATCACTTCCTTGCAGCGCTAGCCGGGGAGCACGAGCGGGCCGCGCTCGTTCGCGCTCACGCTGGGTTGGCGGCGGGCGCGATCCCGCTTCCGCGCGCCACGGATCGCGTGCACTTCGATGCGGTCACGGGTCTTGGCTTTGCCCAGGATCCGCTGTTTGCCGCTCTCGAGAGCGCCGCAGCGCAGCGCGCGCCGGACCTTGACTGGGATGCAGCCCTGCACCGCGCCGCTCGCGAGCGCGCCGCCCTGGATGCATGGCTACCCGCGCAGCGCGCGGCACAAGCCAGCCGCTGGTGCGTTTTCTCGCCGGCCCAAACAGGCGGGGAACCGCTGCCGGCACAGGCGCTAGCCGCCTACCGCGATGACGGCGGCGCGCTGCGCGGCTTCGTTACGACGCGCGAGCACTTGACCCAGACACTCGCGCGCATGTCGCCCAGTGGTTTGGACGTGCGCGTCGGGACACAAGACGAACTTGCTCAAGGCGCGGAGCGTTCGCCCAAGGACAGCGTCCGCTCGGCCGCTGCGCTGCTGCCAGGCATGGACCTTTGGTATCGCGTCCAGGCGACCTCGCTGGGCCCGGAACTCGCGGCCGAGCGCCGCCGGGTGACGCTGCTGCGCGCCGGCCTCGTGGCGCTGGGTGGTCTGGTCGCTCTTACCGCGCTTCTTGCAGCGCGGGCCCTGGCGCGCGAGCGACGCCTGGCCGAACTGCGCAGCACGTTCGTCGCGAGCGTGTCGCACGATTTGCGCACGCCGCTGGCGTCGATGCTGCTCTTGATCGACAACCTCGAGCACGGCCGCGTCGCCACCAGTCAAGCGCGCGAGAAGTACCACGCCGCATTGCGCCAGGAAACCGAGCGCCTGCGGCGCATGGTTGAAGGTTTGCTCGACGCGTCGCGCGTCGAACGCGGCCAAGGCGCGCGCGTCACGCGCGTGACGATCGACACCGCGGCGTACCTCGACGAACTCGAGCGAGCCCTCATCGAGCGCGCCGCCGTCGTCGGCGCGCGTGTGTCGACCACGCGCGGGGCGTTGCCTCAGGCGGTTCACCTGGACCCAGACGCCGTGCGCCGCGCGGTGTGGAACCTGTTCGAGAACGCACTGCGGCACGGCCAGAGCGAGGATGGTCGCGCGGACGTGCGCATCGATGTCCACGGCGACGAGCGCACGCTGTGCTTCGAGGTCGCGGACTCAGGACCGGGAGTGCCCGCGCGGCACCGCGAGGCGATTTTCGAGCCCTTCGAGCGCCTTGCCGACCGGCAGGCCCGGCGCGGTCTGGCGGACGACGCCGGTACGGGACTGGGCTTGGCGATCGTGCGCTCGATCGCGCGCTCCCACGGCGGCGACGCAACGTGTGTCGACGCCTCGGATGCGCACAGCGTCCCGGGCCGACAGGGCGCGCGATTCAAGCTCGAACTGCACGTCGGCAAGGATGGGGGAGCCGGCCCTGAGGAAGACGCGGCGTGAAGCGCATCCTGGTCATCGAGGACGAGCCGCTGCTGCGCATGGCGCTAACCGACGCACTGCGCGCGGAAGGATTCGAGGTCCTGGAAGCCGCGGACGGCGAGATGGGCCTAGCCAGCGCGCTGCGCGAGGACCCCGACGCGGTGCTGCTCGATCTGATGCTGCCAAAGCGCGACGGGTTCTCGGTCCTGCGCGCGCTGCGCGAGGATCGCCTGGCCGCGCCGGTGCTGATCCTGTCCGCGCGCGGCGCGGAGTACGACCGGATCCAAGGCTTCGAGTACGGCGCGGACGACTACATCGTCAAACCGTTCTCGATGCAGGAGCTGTTGCTGCGCCTTGGCGCCGCGCTCGCGCGCCGCGCGGGTGCGACCCCGGGCGTGGCCCACGAACGCGATGGGCACCGCGCGCGCTTCGGCGGCGTAGAGGTCGATTTCGAGGCCTTCTCGCTGGTCAACCGCGGTGTGCGGCATGGGCTTTCGCGGCTCGAACTCGAGCTCTTGACCTATTTCCTTGCCCACGAGGGCGAGGTCCTCGACCGCTTGCGGCTCCTATCCGACGTCTGGAACCCCAGCGAATCGCCGACTACGCGCACGGTCGACCAACACGTTCTCAAGCTGCGAAAGAAAATCGAGGCCGACCCGGCCGCGCCGCGCCACCTCGTCACCGTGCACGGCATCGGATACCAGTTCTTGCTCGCGCCTTCTGGGCGTTGACAAGGCAGTGACAGGCAGCCGCTGCCCCAGTCGTAGAACTGGACGAAGATGACCCGGCCGCCTACTCGGGATGCACTCTAGAAGCGGCCACAGCTCACTCGAGGATCGACACATGCATCATGCCCATCGAAAGTACGCCCCGCCGGCGCTGCTGATTGCACTGGTTCTTGCTGTAGCGCCCACGGCTGCCATGGCGCAGGACAAGCCGGTACCCAACTCCATCGCCCGTCCGACGCCCGCGCAGCAGCTCGAAAGCGCCCTTGCCCAGTGGCGCATCGCCGAGGCTACCAGCGGCAATGACGCCGAGGTTGCCAAGACCATCGAGGACCTTGCGGCGCGCGCCCAGACCCTGCTGGCGCAGGAGCGCGCGGACGTCAACGTGGCGGCGGTTGCAGCCGCCGTGCGCGAGGCACGAACTCAGTTCCGGAAAGCGCGCGGCCTGGACGCGAAGGCGGCCGTTGCCATCACGGCAGCTCAACAACCCGACGTCAGTCGCGCCGATGTCGAAGTGATCAACCATGCGCTCCTACAGCTCTTGCATGGACCGGCGGGAGAGTCGGAGCGAGAGGCCATCTTGCGTTTTGGTCAAAGGGCGGTGCCGACGCTCGTCGAGCAAGCGTCGCTGATGACGCCGGAGTCCGCCCTCGGCCAGCACGCAGTCGCGTTCGATTGCCTTGCGGCGCTCGATCCGCTGCGCGCCCTCGATGTGGCCTTGGTACTCGCCGCGCAGCCGAGCTTTCTGATCCGCCGCACGGTTGCGGAAGCCTTGACGGCGCGGGGCGTTTTCTCGAAGGACCAGGTCTGGGTCGATGCAGATGGAGGCGACTATCGTCTCGCCAAGCCCGAGCACGCTCAAGTTCTTGACCACCTGCTCTCCGAACCAGCGGCGCCGCCGAAGTCATTGCAAGCACCCGTCCACCTGTGCATCGAGCGGGGCTATGTGCCGCCCCAGGTCGCGACATTCGTCTTCGCGCAACCGGGGACATTTCGCTCCCTCCCGGGCGGCGTCGTACTCCCCGGCGCGCGGGCCCTCTACGTGCAAGGGCTCACCAGCGGGTCGGAAATGATGCGTGAGTCCTGCTTGAGCAGCGTGCTGAGCTTCCCCGACGTCGACCCCGCGCTTGCGCAGTACAACAGTCCCTCCGAGAAGTCGCGCAAGCTTATCGCCGCGGCGCTGGACAAACGCATGGTCCTGGACCCGACGTCTTTCCAAGATGGTGGCTTTCGATCGGCATCTTCGACGCTAGTAACGCCGACGCTCGTTGCCGCGACCCGTGCGCTACTCGACGACGATTCGCCACAGGTCCGAGGCACCGCCTTGAACGCACTTCGCGAACGCTGGCAGTACAGCGCTCCTCCGATCCTGAGCCATGAGCAGCTCGTGGAATACGTACCGCGCATGCGCCACGCCGACGCCCGTAGCGAACTTCTGCGAACGATCCTATTCGCCTGGGAAGGAGCCGATCCTGTTCCGTTCGTCGACCTAGCGCTCGCGGATCCCGCGCCCGAGGTCTTGCAAGTACTCATGGATGTCGTGAATGGGAAACGCGTTCCGCTGACCGACATGCGGTATTGGCGGTGCCTCGAGCGCGTCCTCGCCGACGCGCCCCGCGCCGCCCAAACAAAAAGGTTCGATGACGCACTCAGTTTCGCGCCACTGGACGCGGCCAGCGCAGCGGCATTCTCCGATTGGGTCGCCGCGCGTGGCGACCCCGTGCTCGGTGCGCGCGCGTTCGAGCAACACTCGGGCGAGCAGGGCCAGGGCGAATTTCATGGGTGGGTCCGCTTGCTCGATGACGCGCGCTACGCGCGTGTCATCGAGTCACACGCGCCGTACTCCAGTCGGACAATCTGGAGGACGCAGGATCATGCCTACGTTTCCAAGGACCCTGCACCGTGGATCGAGCTCGTGAAAAAGTCCGGCGCACCAGCTGTGGCGCGGCTCGTGGCTCACCGATGGGCGCTCGCCGGGTCGACGCACGACCGCGCGACCGTGGACGGGCTCGTGAAAGGGTTCGTCGAGGCGGTGGGGGACGCTCCCCAAAGCGAGAATGACCACCAACTCGCCAACGTAGTTCTTTCCATTGGCGCGCGCCTCCACAAAGCAGGAGGAAACGCCGCCGAGTGGTATGTCCAGTTGTTCGAGTCAAAGCGGGTTTCCATGGAAGTCTTGCACGACACGCGCGTTCCCGATGCGCCGTTTTCTCCCGCGGAATCCGCGCGGTTCGTCGAAGCGGCGCTGGCGAGGTATCCGCTGGCAACCTGGGGCCAGACGAAGCCATCCGAGTTTCGCGTCGCAATCGTTAAGACTGCGCGTTCGATCCCACTCGAGCAACGGGCGGCCGTGCTCGAAACCGCACTCGCGGTGGGAGAGAACGCGGCTTACGAAGTTTTGTCCTCGGACCCGCGACCCGAACTGCTGTTCGTCCTGCAACGCCTGGTCGCATCGGGTAAGCCCTACTCCCGCACGCGCGCCGCGCAAGCCGCCGCCGCGTTCCTCTCGAACGAGGCCGCCAAGTTGATTCTGGACATCGCGGCAGTCACTGGCGACTCGGGAGAGCGCACGACCGTGCTCGCGGCGCTCGACCAAGTCACGCAGTACCAAGCCGCCAAGTCGCGCTGGGAACAACGCAGCGACGCCGCCGCCGTGCGCCTGCGCGCGATCGGCGAACTGACGTCCCTGCTGGACGACCCCGCCACGCCCGAGAACCAGCACGCCGAAGCACTGCGCGGTCTCGGGCTGTTGGGCGCGGTCGAAGAACTCCCGCGCCTCGTGCGCGCCCTCAGCTCGCCATCAGCCACGCTTCAAACCGCAGCCCGCGAAGCCCTCGCGCGCCTGAACCAGGAAGGCAAGAACTGAGCGAAACCCGCATGCACCGTGCCAGCACGCGAGGGATGACTCCAAGACGCCGCGCCATGTCGGCTAAAGCTTGCCGGCGGAGTCGGTCGGTGCGATCGCCCAGGCTGGCTTCGAGGGGGCATCGCGGTCTTCCCGTGAGCTGGCGATCCCGTAGTCTCCACAACTTCGGGATCGCCGACCGCGTGCCGTTGTTACTCGACCTTGACGTACGACGCACCAAACTTGGAGCAGTAGGGCCACGATCCGTGGAACCACGAGGCCACTTTGTAGGTTACGCCGACTTGGAAATTCTGGTAGTTCGTCGGAACGACAATCGTTGTCTGTCCGTAGCTATTGGTGGTTCCGTACCCAAGCCACCACCATAGCCCGTCGTTCTTCCGGATCCGCAAGTCCAATTGCTGTTGCCAAAGAGGATAGGCACCTGTACTGGTCGAGTAACTTGCGGCCAGGTAAGCACGGGTCGTGCCATTGGAGAGTTTCTTGAGCTTGGTTACCGCGGTACCGACTGCATAAACACAGTCCGCGGCAGCGCTCGCGGTTGCGGGTTCTGCTACCGAAATTTTGGACGCAGGGGGTAGGACGTGGGAGTCGAGCTCTGTTGGCATCAGAGGGGCGTTGCCAGCGGCCAACATGCCGGCTACGGCGAAAACTACGAAGAAACCATTGAAAAACATAGAACACCGCTTTCAGGTTGGCTGCGATCCGCGCAGCTTCGGTAGCTAGATGGGAGGCATGACACAGCGTCGCCCCGCCATCCGCTTGGCTTGACAACCAGGCAAGTGCCCGTTGCGGGGGAAGATCACGCGATTTCTGGAAAATCCAAATTTTCCGTGATTTGGGGGCGCAACGTCCACTTGGAATTGAGGCAGCGGAGAAGCAAGTTCGTTCCTAGTTGAGTATGGAAAAGATGCCTAGCAAGAGACCATGGTGGATTGCGGTTCCTCTCGCAGCGTTCGCAATGCACTTCCCAAATCGTTGCGCAGCGGCTCCGTCGTTCGCGACAGGCGGCCAGGGCACTGACTTGGTTGCGGAAAGTACCCATTCGCCGGCCGGCGTCCGCAAGTCAATCCCAATCGAGGAACGCGCCCGTTCTCTGGTTGGTACCGTCCGCGACCGACAGACCGGCTCGCCTTGCGCTGGCGTGAACGTGAGCTGCTCGTCGTCTGGCGGCTTAGAGCAATTCGAGACTCTTACCGACGATGTCGGCCAGTTTCGGATTGCCGTTCCCCAAAGCTCGGGTTTGACAACGCTGGTGCTCGAAAGAGGTCCCCTAGGTGAGGAGCGAACTTTCGAGCTCCCCGAGTTCGAACGGGACTTGAATCTTGGAACTGTTCTGTTCGGGAGCCGTTATTGGATCCGCGGCTGCGTACGTGCCGGCAATGGATATCCAACTCCCGAAGTCCACGTTCGCGTTGCGGGCTGTTCAATCGAAACGGACTCGGAAGGCAAGTTTCAGCTCCGCGGCGTTCCTGCTGGGTGTTGGCCAATCGAGTTCGAGGCGGAGTGCGGGTCGCTAACCGTGCAAGAAATCGAGGTCCCTTCCAATCGCTGCGAATCGGGGGAGTGGGACATTGGTTCGAGAGCTGCGGAGGTTCGGGGAGTAGCATTCTTCGACGATGGGCAGCCGGCCGAAGGCTGCCCGCTGCGCTTCGTCGACACAGCCACTGGAACGGACCTCGGCTTCGCAACCGTTTCGAATTTGGGCCGTATCAGTGCCCTGCTTCCCTACAGACCCGAGTCCATCGACCTGGTTTCAGGCGACGCTCGATTCCGTGTCGTAGCCGGAAACCGCCTGGCGTCGGGCGTCGATTTGGCAGCCGTTAAGGTATCCCGATCTCGAGAGCTTGCGGTGCAGGTGCTCGAACGTGACACCGGATTTCCCGTCCAGCAGTTTTGCGTGGCAGCATGGAGCGAGAACGCTTCCACGGACCCTGTTCGAAGCCAAGCCGGTTCCCACCCGAACGGACGCGCGCTCTTGGATGGCGTATGGCCCGGAACCAACTATATTTGGGTCGAGCCGCAGGATTCGACGCTGGGCAGCAAGGGCCCCATACGGGTCGACATCGAGGGAGACACGGATTTGATCGTTCAGGTGCTCTTGGAGAGGTCCAGGAAGCTCCAGGTGCGCGTAGTTGACGAACGGGGTATGCCCATCGCGGGCAGCAAGCTTGTTTTGGCGCGTCCAGTTGGAGGCCCGAGGATCGAAGGCGACCTGTTGATGTGGGATCCGATGTCTGGGATGACCCCACCCGCGATGCTCATGGGCAGCATGCACGTTCGCTCAGACAGTACGGAGTCGGACCCCGAGGGCATGGCTATGTTGCGCTTTCCGAAGTCCGAGCAGCACGAAATGGCCTTGTTGAGCCAGCACGAAGAGTACTTGGCATCACGTGAAGTCGTGAAGCCCGCCAACTGTCGTTCCGATGCTGTCTTGGAGGTACGTATGCAGAAAGCGTTTCGAATAGCAGGTACGGTCGCTCCCATCGAGGCGGCCGATCGAATCGATTACGTTCATCTAGCCTCGGCTAGCAATCCCGACCTGGTCTGGACAGCAGAGTTACTGCCCGGAGGCGCCTTTCATTGCCGTGGACTTCCGGTCGGCGATTATTCGGTCGTGTTGGAGTCCGACGGACTCGTGGTGGGGCGGCTACCTCGAACGGTGAGCATTCGTGGAGACCATCAAGGCTTCCTTCAGATCGACGCGTCTAAGGCTGCACCAGCGTCTGTGCAGGGATTCCTGCTGATTCAGGGCGAGGTGCCAAGAAATGTGCGGAGCTGCGCGCGACGAGTATCCAAGCACGGTGCCTTTGGAAACGGGGATGCGGTCTCTCCAACGAGTACACGGCCCGAGGGGTGGTTTTACTTTCAAACGTTGCCCCCAGGTGAATGGATCATTGAATTCGAGTACTCAAGTTATCCTGGGCATTTTGGTTTCGCGACGGCCAAGGTATCGATTGTCCCCGGAATCGACATCGAGACGGTGATCGATTTGACGGTGTCCCGAGTGATTCTGGAGTGTGTTGCAGCGAATGGTAGCCCCCTCGAGCACCCCGCCACGCTGGAAGCTTCTATGGATCGCGAGCGTTGGGCTTCACTGGTCAGCGACTCGAAGGGTCGTATCGTGTGGGAGACCAGTCGAATGGAAACGCTTTGGCTGCGCAACGAAGTCCGCGAGCTGGGCGCGTTTCAGCTTCCTCCGCAGGGAAGCCAGCGAGTGGAGGTATTGCCTATTCCTTCCGTGCGCTAGCGAGGCCTTCATCACGGACCGTTGTGGTCACGCGCATGGCCACGACCCTCGCAGATTGTCAAGGTCGCCAGCAGGGGGGGCATGCGCGCGGATCAATGGGCAAAGACCCCTGATTCCGGATGGTGCCTTGAGGTACGGCAATTGTGCCGATTCAGGAAACACCGCTTAGCCAGCTCAGCGGCGACTCGCGGAATCGCGCCAACTCCCGCGCGTGGATTTTGATGTTGCGGGGCCAAGGGATTGAAGGGTACTCGGGACTGCCAAGATTCTCGGACGGCCGTGGAGACGGCGATTTGCTAGGCTGGTTGGCGGAGCCGTGGTACTGCGACGCACGATGTCTAACGGAGAAATGGAGGGTCAGGGGCCGGATGCCAACCTCGGATTTCCGATCGAGGACAGAAAGGTGCCGGGCGACGGTGCCACTGGAGACTCGATTCCCTCTGCGCAGGTTCTTTCGCGCTCGTTCGAGCTTTTGGAGAACTACAAGCGTGGGGACGAACAGGCGCTCGAAGAACTGATCAAGCGCTACTACCCCAGAATGCATCAGATCGCGCGGCGCAGAATGCGGCCAGCCCAACGGGCGCTTGCGGGATCCATGGATGTGGTCCAAGAGACCTTCTTCGTGGCCCTGCGAGGGCTGGCCCAGTTCGAATTCCGTAATCCAGATGCGCTTCGGAGATACCTATCCGCGATCTTGAACAACCAGTTGCGAGACCTTTGGAAGCGTTCCCGGCACATCCGGGGAAACGTTTCCATGAACTCGCATGGAGGCGAGGACAGTTCGTCGGGGCCGGAGCCCGCGTCGCGCGAGCCACAACCATTCGAGCAATTGTCCGAGCAGGAATTCCTCGAGATCCGCGCGGATTGCGCGTCTAGGTTGGCGCCGCGCGCTCGCAATGTGCTTCTGCTGAAAGAAGTCACAAGCGCTAGCTGGGGCGAGATAGCAAAGGATTGCGGTTACCCAAACGATCACGCTGCGGAACAGGCCTACCAACGCGCCAAGGGCCAGCGTGACTTGTGCGTTCTGCGCAAGGTAAGATTCTAGAAAAGATATCTTTCCCAGTGTTTCTGCGTGAGAAAAGCGAGCTTGTGCACTTCACCTACCAAGAGGGGAGTGATCCAGGGGCGACTGCGCCTCGTCTCCCGTCTGCGAAGGTCCCTAACAGAAGGGTCAATACCATGCACAGAACTTGTTCATCTTGCGGCGGAGCGGGCCACTATCCTCCCGGCATCTACGGGCCCGACCCGACGCTGTGCCTCACTTGCAATGGCAGCGGGCAAGTGCCATAGCCTCCAGGCGCCTGGCATTGCCGCAGGTGCACCCCGGGTCGAACGGCCCAAGGCGCACCAGCTCTTGCCCCAGGTCCCACTGCCAACTCGCACTCGATTGCGGGGCGCGCCCCACCGAGTTGCTGAGCTCTGCCATCCCGCAGGCCGGCTAGGCCGGCCGCGGTCGATCACTGCAGGCGTGGCCCGCCCCAACATCCTGGAGGAAAGTACGTGGACCCGGAACTAGCGCAGGCCGAGGAGATCTACTTGCAGTGGCTGGAACTTCCAGCCGCAGGTCACGCCGAACCATTCGAGGTTCTTGCTGCTCGGTGGCCGGCCCTTTCCGAACGGCTGCACTGGCTCCGCGACCAGCACGCTCGGCTTGATGAAGTTCGGCGGTCTGGCCATCGATCCGAGACCAGCACAGTCGAGGCCGGGGTGGGGGACGGTGGAGTTCACCTGACGCCATCGCAGGCGCGCGAACTCGAAGCTCACTTCCCCAATCTCTGGCATGGACTCTCAACCCGCCGGGAGCGGTTCGGGCGCTTTGACGTCTCCCACCGCCCCGAAGCGCGGCTAGGGGAAGGGCATCAAGGCGTGGTGCTGCGCGTTCGGGACTCCGAACTCGAGCGCGACGTTGCGATCAAGTTTGCCAAGCGCAACTTCGCCCGATTCCTCCGCGAGGCGCGAGTCATGTCGCAACTCGATCACCCTGGCGTGGTTCCTATCTACGAACTCGGTATCGACGCGGCCGACCGACCGTACTACGTCATGCGCATGATTGAGGGTCTGCGATTGAGCGAGGTGTTGGAATGCCATCGCGACCAACCCGGCGGCGAGTGGTCGCGTACTCGCGTATTGACCATCCTTCAGCGGGTCTGCGACACGTTGGCCTACGCCCACGAACGGAAAGTAGTACACCGCGACGTCAAGCCGGACAACATCATGGTCGGTCGCCGAGGCGAAGTGTACGTGCTCGATTGGGGCTTGGCTCAGGTCGATGGTGACGATTCCGCACTTCGAATGGCCGTAAAGGACGCTCAGGAGGACCGATCGAAGCTGCGCTTGACCCGCACGGGGAGCATGTTGGGCACGCTGGATTACCTTTCCCCCGAGCAGGTCCGTGGCGACGCTCCGGCATCAAGCCCGGGCTGCGATATCTATGCCGTTGGCGCCGTAATCTACGAACTACTGACCGGCGCGCCGCCATACCGTGATCGGATCGTACGTGACGCATCGCCCGACGATCAGGTCGAACAGGTGCTCCATGCAATTCGGGCTGGTCCGCCGACTCCCGTCGATACGCTCGCGCCCCAGGCCGGAGCAGAGCTGGCTTCGATCTGCTCGCGGGCGATGGCCTGGAATGCGCGAAACCGGTACGGAAACATGTCGGACCTCGCGGACGATCTGCGCGCCCACTTGGAAGTGCGCGTCGTCAAGTCGCTCGAATCCGGCGCGTGGGCCGAGGCGCGAAAGTGGGCGCGAAGAAACCGGCTCAGCGCAGCCCTCCTGGTCTCGTTTCTTTTTCTCCTTCCGGTCTTGGCCGCGCTAGCCACGCGCGTGATTGGAACGTGGCCCGCTGTCCGCGAGCGCCGGCTCTCGGCCCTCAGAGAGCAAGCCGAACAGCAGCTCGAGGAGGGCTTTTTCCAGCTAGGTGAGGGATCGCCACAGTTGGCCCTTGCGGCTTTTTCCGAGGCCTCGCGGCTCCAACCCGAATCGCAGGAAGCGCTCGCGGGACAGTCGCTTGCGCTGATCAAGCTGGGCCGTCGGGAAGAGACTCTTGCGCTGCTGGATTCTCAGCCGGGTCAGACCAGTGAAGCTTTTGCAAGCATTCGCCGCCAGGCATTGGCAATCGATGCTCCTATTGAAGCGGAGGAGCTTCAGCCGACGCACACGCGGGAGTCGCTGACAGCAGTCGACCACTTTCTGCTGGGCCAGGTACATATGCTGCGAGGACATTCGGGACTGGCGCGCGGATTCGTAGAAGCTGCGGGCCATTTCGATGCCGCCAATCTGCTTTCGAAGGGAGTGCGCTACGTCTTCGAACAAGAGTACGTACACGCATTGGCCCACATCGCGGAGGTCGGCGATGTCGACCCACGCCTCGAACGCCTCGCAGCCAGCCTTCTGCAATCATGGCCCGACAGCGCGACGGCGGCGTTCTTCTCTGGCCTGGCATTTCAAAAATGCCACCGCGGCACGGAAGCGTTGGCCGCCTACCAAGCTGCGATCCGCCTCAACCCGGAGCATGCGAAGGCGCACAACAATCTCGGCCTTGTTCTTTTCGAAGCAGGCCGCTTCATGGATGCCCGCGAGTGCTACGAGGCAGCGATAGATCTGAATGGCGAAAACAGGGAGGCGTTCAACAACCTCGGAAATGCGTTGCGGGAATTGGGTCAATTCGAAGCATCGATCAGTTGCTTGCGGGAGGCCTTGCGCATGGACCCGGGCTACTGGGAGGCGCGCTACAACCTTGGAGTGTCCTTGCTGAAGGCCGGCAACTTTCCCGAGGCGTTGGCCGAATTCCGTCACGCGACTGAACTACGTCCAACAGCTTACGGGCCTTGGCATGACCTAGGATCTAGGTACCTGCATGACGGTGACTTGGACCAGGCCCGCGTAGCTTACGAGAGGGCCATCGCCTTGAATCCCGGCGCGTGGATTTCGTTAGAAGCGCTTGGCATGTGCCTGGAAATGCAAGGCGAGAGCGATCAGGGACTATACTATTACGATCGGGCAGTCGAACTCGCACCCGCCTATCCGATATTACCCTTCCGCAAGGGTCAGCTGTTCTTGCGTCAGAGTCGATTCGTTGAAGCATTCGACGCCTTCTCTCAGGCGGCGTGCTTGGCGCCCGAGTTGATTGAACCCCAGCTCGGGCAGGCTAGTGCGCGAGTGGCAGCAGGCAAAACGGACGCTGCCATAGCGATATTTCGCAGCGTGCTCGAGCAAGAGCCATGCAACTTCAATGCGTTAGTAGATCTTGGAGTGACACTGGCACAAGCGAATGATCCCGAAGGTGCCTCGGAGTGTTTCGAAACTGCAGTACGCTGCAATCCCCAGGCACCTGAACCCCACCTAAACCTTGGAACACTCTTGAAGAGCTTGGGGCGTTACGAGGAGGCGCTGCAAGAATTCCGCACGGGGCACGAACTCGCCTTGCTGACAAAGGAAATAGACTATGATACTGCGTCGTTGGTTTCGGAATGCGAGCGCTTGTGTGCCTTGTCCGAGCGACTGAAGGAAGTTCGCATGGGCTCTGCGCCGACGGATGCCGTGGAGGCCGTGGCCTTGGCCGAACACGCCTACACGCACTCCGACCACGCACAGTCCGCCGCACTGTACATCCTGGCTTTTGGTCTGGACGCGTCGCTCGCGGATCAGGAAGCCAATCGCTACAACGCGGCGTGTTCCGCGGCACTGAGCGCATGTGCCGCTCCCGAAAGTTCGTCGAGTGCAGAGGCTGGGACTGAGCACGCTAGGCAGGCTGTCGAGTGGCTGCGCACTGATCTGGCGCGAATGAAGGCGGAAGTGCAGGCTGGAAATCGGACAGCGAAAGACTTACTCGAAGAACTTGACCACTGGCTTGCCGATAGCGACCTGGCGGGGGTACGCGATGGCGGCGGATGCCCGGCGATCTCGTCGACGACGCGCCTCGCGGCTGATGAGCTTTGGGCGGCTGTAAGACTGACGATTCAAACGCTCGCTGCACCAGACACAACGCGCTGATGGCTTGGGACGGACGCTTTGATCGTATGCGTCCGGTGCCCAATCGTAACAGGCAGTGGTGCGCGGGCGCGCCGCGGCGCAGTGTTGTGGCATGAAAATCACATCGATCAGTCGGGCGGACCTCGCAGCGTATTACGCGCGCATCCTGGCAGAGCAGGAGCGCACTGGCACGAGCATGCGCGACGTGGCGCAAGTCCACGGCGTCACTCCTGTAACCTTGTATGCCTGGCGTCGGCGGCTGCGTTCGCAGCGCAAAGCCCCAAGTGGCCTGCTCGCAGTTGATGTCCTGGGCGGCTTGGAGCCGCCGGGCGCGAGCCCTGGGTACGAGGTTGTGCTGCCGGGCGGCCTGACGATCCGCGCGCCGCGCGACTTCGACGCGAATCGTGTGAGGGACCTTCTGGAAGCGGTGCGCACATGCTGAGCGGCCTGGTGATGGGCCGCGTGTTCCTTGCAGCGGGTGCTACCGACATGCGCAAGTCGTTCAACAGCTTGAGCGGGCTGGTGCGCGCACAGCTTGGCGCCAATCCGCTATCGGGGGACCTGTTCGTCTTTTGCAGCCGCAACCATACGCGGCTGAAGATCCTGTACTTTGACTCGAGCGGGCTGTGGGTGTTCGCCAAGCGGCTCGAGCGCGGGACGTTTGCGTGGCCCAAGCCCAGCAAGGAGACGCGCATCGAACTGCGCTACGAAGAGCTGCTCTTGCTGGTCAACGGCATCGAGGCGAGCGATCTGCGCGAGCGCAAGAGGTGGCGACGCGCGGCGAGCTAGGGCACGCGAGAGATCGAAACAAATCGAGAATTATTTTGTACTTTGTGTCAACGCGCGTCATCGATCTGCGTATACATGTTCGTGCAACCGGCTCCGCAACAAGAGACCGAACTCGACGCGCTCAAGGGCGTGATCGCGGACCGCGACTCCCAGCTCCAGTTGCGCGAGCAACGCATCAAGCTGCTCGAGCGCGAAGTGGCGCTACTCGGCGAACAACTCGCCTGCGCCGCAAAGGATCGCCGGGCGCTTGAAACTCGGCTCAAGGAGATCCTCGCCGCGCGCCGCTCGCAGCAGCACGACGCGCCGGGCCAGCAGACGCTCGCCTTCGAAGAGCCCGCGCCGCTGCCGGCGCCGCCGTGCGTGCACGAGGCTCCCGATGCCGAGAGCGCCCAAGACGTGATCCGCCCGCGTTTCCGCCGCAAGAGCGAGCCGCGCAAGATCGCCTACCACGCGCTGCCTCGGGAGCACGTGCGTCACGAGCTGCCGCTGGCAGATCGCGTATGCAAGTTGACCGGCAAGATGCTGGTCGAGGTCGGCGAGCGCGTCTTCGAACGCATCGAACACCGCCCCGCACGGCTCGTCGTCGAGGTGCACCACTGCCTAGAGTACGGCCTGGCAGAGGAAGATCGCCGCGAGCGCACCGTAGAGTCGGTCTTCGCGCCCGCGCCGCCCAGTGCAATCGAAGACTCGCGTGTCGGCGCGGGTCTATTGGCGCAGATTCTGGTCAACAAGTACGAGCATCATTTGCCTTTGTATCGCCAGCAGTCGGTCTTTGAGCGCGCCGGCCTGGCGCTTCCCAGGCAAACGATGTGCGACTGGGTGCTGGCCGGGCTGTTCAACCTCGAGCCGATCTGGTCGGCGATCCGCGCACCAATTGTCGCCAGCAGCGTGGTGCTGCTCGATGACACACTGGTCAAGTGTCAGCGGGGCCGGGGCGGAACGGTCACCAGGGCGCATTTGTGGACGTACTCGAGTCCATGCGCTGGTGGGGTGGTTTTCGACTTTGCCATCGACCGCAGTCACGAGCATGTGCTCGAGATGCTGGGGCCGAACTTTCGCGGCTACCTCGTCGGTGACGGCTATGCGGGCTACGAAACGATCGCCGGCAAGCTGCCCGGAGTGATCGAGGCTGGCTGCTGGGTGCATGCCATGCGCAAGTTTCGCGACGCGAGCAAAGAGGCGCCGGCCGAGGCCGCCACCATGATGGCGGCCATCGCCGAGCTGTTCGAGATCGAGCGCGAGGCGGACCGGCTCGGGCTGGACCCAGAGCAGCGTCGTGCGCCGCGCATCGAACAGAGCGCGCCGACGCTGGAGCTGATCCACGCGCTGGCAAAAAACCAGCGCGTGACGATGAGCGAAGGGGGCGATTACGCCGACGCATTGACGTACCTCGAGAATCAGTGGGTCAAACTCTCACGCTTCCTCGAGGACGGCCGCGTGCCGATCCACAACAACGACAGTGAGAGGGCCGTGCGTCCTGTCGCGGTCGGTCGCAAGAATTGGCTGTTCGCCGGGAGCGAGCGGGGCGGTCAGGCAGCGGCGATCGCCTACAGCGTGATTCAGAGCTGCAAGCTGACTGGCGTCGATCCGCTGGTCTACCTGCGCGATGTGCTCATCCGCGTCGCCACCCACCCCGCGTCACGCGTGGACGAGCTCAGACCGGCCAACTGGAAGCACCTCTTCGCACACCAGGCCGCCAACTAGGCGACCGACGGCCCTCGCCACTTGCACCTGGAGGCTGCTCACCGCATTGGGCCCTGTCCAGCGGCTCTCGTGATTCGCTAGCGGACGCATACCTTTGATCGAACGCGGTGGTGCGCGCTCCGGCAGGAAACGAGCCTGAGCACGGCGCTTGAAGCGCAACCGCTTTCATGCCTGCACACAGGGCACAGACGATACGCTCAGCCGCCGGTATAGACAGGAGGCGGGCCAAACAGTGTGAGTTCGCCGCCTAATTCTTGCGCGCGGTGCCGCAGGCGTTTTCGAGCGTGTTCAGCGTGCGGATGCCTAGGTCGCTGCGCGTAGCGAGCAGTTTCTTGACGTATTCGGGGGGCAGGGGTTTGGCGCCGCCGACGGTGTGGGCCATGTACAGGATCTTGGCCGTGTGCTCGACCATGTCGAGCTTCTTGTAGGCGTCCATCAAGTTCAGTCCCATGGTCACCGAGCCGTGGTGCGTCATGACCACCGTGTCGGAGCAGCGCACGATGTTTCGGATGGAAGCGGCTAGTTCCGGTGTGCCGGGCGTGCCGAAGTTGGCGGTGGGGATGCCGCCGATGGTGACGATGATTTCGGGGATGAAGGGCGCCTGCATGTCGATGCCGGCGATGGTGAGAGCCACGGCGTGGGGGGGATGGGCGTGCACGACGGCGTGCACATCGGGGCGTTCCTCGTAGACCGCTATATGAATACCGCGTTCGGTGGATGCGCCGGGCCCGCCGTCGACGACGGCTCCGCGCATGTCGATGTGGGCGATGTGTTGGGGCTCGAGAAAGCCCTTCATCGCGCCCGCGGGCGTGATCAGGAGCGTGCCGTCGGCTAGGCGCACGGAAATGTTGCCGTCCGCGCCGACGATGAAGAAGCGTTGGTAGCACAGCTTGCCGATCTCACAGATCGCGCGGCGTTGACGCGTTTCTTCTTCGGTCCAGCCCTTGGCTTTGGCCAGTGCTTGCAGGTATTCCATGGGGATTGCGGGCGGTAGGGCCGTTTGGTCGGTGGATGTCTGGCTCGAGTGGGCCGGGTAGCGCTGGGCTGGGTGGGTATGGCTCTTGGGTCTAGCGCGACTTTGCGCCCTTGGCGGGTGCGGGGCTGGTGGGCTGGGCGTTTACGCCGTAGGTGAAGCGGCCGTGCAGTTCGATGCTGTCGACCACGCCGACGACGATTGTTTTCACTGCGCCTTTGGGGTCGCCAAGGATTTGGCGGCCGCCGTTGCCTTCGTCGAGCACGAGCACGCGGTCGCCCACGCCGGCTTGGACGGAGTCGATGCCGATGCGGGTCTTGCCGCTGGGGCGACCATCGGGGAAGAGGACGCGCAGAACGAGCAGCTTCTTGCCGTCCAGAATCGGAATCTGGACCGGCGAAACGACGGTGCCTATGACGTCGGCTAGGAACATTCAGCCTCGCTTTGGCTCGCGGTCCAGGAGCGTGTCGCCGATCGCGGCTTGTTCGACGAAGCCGATGATGGCTGCGTCGACGGGGACGAACGTGACGGGGCAGGCCAGGGCGCCTTCGCGTCCGTCGACGAAATGAACCAGGTCCCCGGGGCCCGAGGAAATGGCCGCGGCTGCCACCAGCGCTTGTCCTTGGGGCTCGCCGCGTTCATCCAGCGGCTGGATCCACTGCAACGCCACGCCCTCCAGTCCTTTGTACTTGTGGCTGGCAACCAGGCGCCCGGTCACTCTGGCTAGGTACATCGGGTTCCTAGGCGCGCTGCCATTTCTCGTACACGTTGGCGCCGCCCAAATCCCAAGAATCGACGATCGCCATGATCACCGCGTCGACCGGGCGTCCTTCGGTGGTTTCCGTTTGGCGTGCGCTGGAACCGGTGGCGAACAGCACCATGTCGCCGCTGCCGGCCTGCACGCTGTCCACCGCGACGATGTACTGATCGACGGGTTGGTTTCTGTGGTTGTGCACTTGCACGACCAAGAGCTTGCGGCCTTCGATCTTTTCGTCCTTGCGCGTGGCGACCACGCTGCCCACGACCTTGCCAATCAACACGTTTGGTTCACTCCTCGTCCAGGTAGGTCACGACACTCGTTTTCGCCAGGGTGCTCTCGATCAAGCGCCGGCGCAATTCCCGGTGAACCGCTTGCGCCATTTCTTCCCACGCCGGGGGCGGGCGCCGGTCGCCGATCCAGAACAAAGCCGCTCCGGAAGGCAGCCGCAGTGGCCCCACTGACTTTTTCGCGGCGCTGCCGTTGTTCGCGGCCGCGAACAGTTGGCGCAGGATGTTCTCGGGCAAGCGATCGTCGCGTAGTGGCATGAACCCCAAGCGTCCGCCCTGGGCGCGCGTGTTGGATTCTTCCGAGCGCTTTTGCGCCAGCTCTTGGAATGCTTCGCGTGTCTGGATCGACGCGGCCCATTCGGCCAAGTCGCGCTCGGCGACTTCGTAGGTGCGCGGAACGTGCGTCGTCGGCAGGTTGGTGGCGCGCAAGATGCACACGAAGACCTCCAAGGCCTCCCCGAAGCGCCCGTCGAAGTATTCGCGTTCGCGCTGGTAGACCTCGCGCAAACCCTCGGGGCCAAAGTTGCGCTCGACGTGCAAGTGGGCCAGGGCGGAGGTGACGATCGAGGGGTCTTGGTGCAGCAGCGGAACGGCGATGCCTTGGGCCGCCAAGAGTTGCTCCAGCCCGACTCCGGCCTTCTTGGGATCGCGCTTGATTTCCTCGCGCCGGCGCTCGATTTCGGCGCCCACGGCGCTCTCGATCAGCGCAGGATCCAGTTCTTGGAAGCTGGCGCTAAGGCGCTTGGCCAGCAGCGCCTGCCAACAATCTTCCCGCAACGTTTCGGGATCGATTTGCGAGCGCAGGTGGGCCAGAAAGCTGCTGGCGCTGACGCGCACGTCGCCGCAGCGCGCGGCCACGCCGTCGCTCCAGGGTGCCGGCACGAGTTCCATCCCGCGCTGCTCCAAGATCTGCGACAGCCACAACTCCTGTTTCTCGCCGCTGATTTCCTGGGTGCTTGGCACTCCCAGGGCGTGGCGGGCCAGGGTCTCTTGCACCACGGCTAGGCGCAGGAATTCTCGGAAAACGCCGTTGGCCACGCGATTGGCCTTGAGGTATTCCTCCATGCTGCGCGCCTGGCCGCTGGCGACGATTTCCTTTTCCATGCGCGCCCAGCGCTGGTCGACTTCGGCGTCGTGCACGACCAAGTTGCTCTCCTTGGCCATTTGTTCCAGCACGCGGGCCGAGAGCAAATGCTTCAAGGCCGCCCGGCCTTCGTCGCCCATGGCGCGGCGCACGGTGAGCACCAAGTCGAGTTCGGCGAAGCTGAGGCTGGTCTCGCCGGCGTGCGCCGCTAGGCGCTCGCGGGCGGGCGCGGGTGCACTGGCCGGAGTCGCCCCGCTTTGGGCGCGTGCCCCAGAAGCCACCGGCGCTGCCGCGGCCAACGCGCCAAGCCCAAGCGCCAATAGCCCTGCCCGACGACGATAGCCCGATCTACTTCGTACTCTGCCCATCGTTTCCTCTTTCGAGGGCAGAGTCTATCGAGGGCCGGGCCGAAGGCGTACTAGGCGGCCCGGTAGACCAGGCGATTGGCGCGAATGGCGGCCCGCAGTAGGCGTTTCTTGGAAGGTTTGGCCGCCAGGATGCGCTCGGCCAGCGGCGCTTCGACCTCGCGTTGGATCACGCGCCGAACTTGGCGCGCGCCCGAGGCCGGATCGAAGGCACGCTCGGCGATCCAGCGCGCCACGCTGGCGGGAAAGGCCACCGCGTGACCGCGGTCGCGACAGCGCTGGGCCAGAGCCGATAGTTGCCGCTCGGCAATGAGGGCGGCGTCCTCGAGCTCCAGCTCGCGGAACAGCACGCGCTCGTCGATGCGTCCCAGGAACTCGGGAGCGAACCCCGTTTCCAGCGCCTGGCCGACGATTGCCGCCAGGTCGTTCGCAGCCAAGCTTTCCTTGCTGCCAAATCCCACGCGCCGGGACGCGGACTGAATCTCGCTCGAGCCCGCATTGGAGGTCATGACGATGATCGCGCGCGTGAAGTCGATGCGCTTGCCGCGGCCGTCGGTCAAGTGGCCGTCGTCGGTCAGTTGCAGCAGCAAGTGGTGCAGCTTGGGATGCGCCTTCTCGATTTCGTCGAACAGCACCACGCTGTCCGGACGTTTTTTCATGTGTTCGGCCAGAAAACCGGCTTGGTCGTGTCCCACGTAGCCCGGTGGAGCGCCCAGGAGCTTGGAGTACTCGTGAGCCAAGGCGTACTCGCTGCAATCGATGCGCACCAGCGAGTTGTCGAACAACTCGCTGGCCAGGGCGCGCGCCATTTCCGTTTTTCCCGTGCCCGTGCGACCGACGAAGAACAGCGTGGACAGCGGGCGCTCGCCCGAAGTGAGTCCGGCCGCGGCTCGGCGCACCGCGCGCGCGCAGGCCGCGATGGCCTGATCTTGGCCGACGATGCGGCGCGCTAGCCGCTGCTCCAAATTCGGGCACAAACGCCGCAGGCGCTCCAGGCTGCGCGCTGCTCCATCTTCCTTGGGGGTGGCTTGGGTTTGCGCTTCGCCGGCCAGCCGCACGCTGTGGATGTCGAGCTCCGGATTGACCTCGATGCACAGCTGGTACAAGAGATCCTCGGCGGCTACCGGATCCTCGGGATGGCTGCGCGACACGGCGGCTCGCGCACCGGACTCCAATTCCGGACAGCAGGCCTCGATCACCAGTCGCCGGTAGGTGGCGTGGGACAAGCCTTGGCGCGCCCGCGGCACCAGCGCGCTCGGTTCGCGCACGAAGATGCGCACGAACGAGTCGGCGGGCAAGAAATAGCGTAGGACGCTTTTGGAGGCGCGGGGATCCATCGAAGTCGACTGCTGGCGGCCCCCAAGGCGTGTGACTGCGCTCAGGGATCGAACTAGTTTCGGTCGATCTTGCCTTCGCCCTTGACCCAGAAAACAGCGCGCATTCGCGCTGCGTTTGGTAGGGGGCCCCTTTCCCCCTAGACTCCCCTGGTATGGGCATGCGAGAAGACGTCGAATTCCTAGCGGTGCTCGTGCACCGCGGTCATGTGCTCAAGGACGCGGCCGAGCGCATTTTTCCTGAGTTGCAACGCGGCCAAGTACTGGACGACTTGCTGGAACAGCACGTCGGTTTCAGCGCCGAACACGTGGCCAAATTGCGCCGTACCCGAGGCGGCGAAATCCCGGAAATTCCCGGCTACCAGATCCTGGGCCGGGCCGGAACCGGCGGCACGGCGGACGTTTTCCGCGCCCGGGACCTCAAGACGCAGCGCATCCTGGCCCTCAAGGTGCTCAACCATGCGTCGACGCTCAACGCCAAGACCCGCGAGGCCTTCATCGCCGAGGCCCGGTTGCTGGAAAAATTGCGCCACCCGGGCCTGGTCGCCGGCCACGGGGTAGCCAAGTACAAGAACTTGTATTTCACGCGCCTGGACTACATCGACGGACACACGCTGCTAGAACTGCTCGATCGGGGCAAGGCATTTGATGAAAGCGCTGCGCTGCGCGCCGTGCTCGAGGTGGCCGAGACCTTGGCCTACCTGGGCAGCCAAAACGTCGTGCACCGCGACGTGAAGCCCGGCAACATCATGCTCACCAACGATGGGCGCATCAAACTGATCGACCTGGGATTCGCGGGCCGGCCGGACCAGGCGCCCAGCGACAGCGAGACGACGGTGGGCACGGTGGCGTATTTGTCGCCCGAACAAGCGCGCGGCGGCGCGGCCGGCGACGCGCGCAGCGACATCTACAGCCTGGGGGTGACGCTGTTCCACTTGGTCGTGGGCCGCTTGCCCTTCGAGGGGTCGGATGACCGCGAAGTGCTGCGCATGCAGATCATGCAGTCGCTGTCTTCACCGGAACTCAAGAGCCGCGGGCTGTCGCACCACGTGCACTACTTCATCGAGAAAATGATGGCCAAGGAACTGGAAGCGCGCTACCAGTCCTTCGCGGAGTTGATCGAGGACATTCGCACCCAGCTCGAAGGCAAGCAGAGTCTGGATTTCGAACACGACGCGCGTTCGCGTAGGCGCGCCGGACCGGCGCGCTGACCAGGTAGCGGGCGCGATCGAGTTATCACCAATCGTTATGCGGGTTCTCGCGATCGCGCTGTGTCTGGTTTCCTCCTGCGCCCTAGGAGCGTTTCTGGCCTATCGCTTCGTCGGCGCCCGCGTAGCCGAACAGGCGCGTCCAGACCAAGCACCGCTGGGCGACAAGACACCTAGCGCGCGGCGCGCGGTACCGGCGCCCCAAGTCGAGGCCGCGGCGGGAACTCCTTCGGATTCGAGCGCCAACTTGGAGGACGCCAAGCACCACGCCGCCAGCGCCAGTGCCGCCGCCACCCAGATTCAGGCGCGCGTTCCATCGCCCAGTAGGCTCGCCAACCTGGCAGGCATCGAAGCGCTCGAACGCGGGGACCTCGACTTGGCCGTAACGCATTTCGAAGCCGCGAGCGCGGCCAGTCCAAGTGAC
>JAKFYL010000186.1 GCA_021730845.1 Planctomycetota bacterium
GTGGCTAACTCCTTGCTTGAATCGCCGCTGGTCTCAAGCACCAGGTCCGCGGCGCGATCCAGGTGTTGTTCTGCATCCAGCAGCCGGCCGGCGATCTGCAAATTGACCGAGTGGTTGTTAACCAAGACGATCATCGTGTCGGGTTTCACCTGCCCCGATTCATCCGCGACTCGAATCGCTTGTGCGCCGATTTCCAGGGCTTCTGTCACTCGTCCAAGGAAGGGGAGCGTAGAGGTCAAACGCCCAATGACAAAAAGTGTTCGCTCATCGGCCTCGCCGTACAGTTCGCGCCGCATGCGCAGGGCTTCGACGAGGATCGAGTGTGACTGATCGAGGTTGCCCGCTTGCTTGAGGTGTTGGGCCACTTCGAGCAAGGCTTTCGCGACTGCAGCGTCTGGCCCCTTGCCAAAGCCTGCGATCAATTCCTCCACGCTTTGCGCGCCCGCGCGCTCGAGTGCTGCGGCTAGCGGCGGCTTGTCGCTTGCGGGGACTGCTTGCGGCCCTAGCCAGGAGGCGCAAGCGACCAGGAGTAGGTGCATGCAGCTCATGGCCCGATCCCCAAGACGGCGCTGCGCACATTGGCGGTGCAATGTAGTTCGTGGGTAAGCCGGCTAGCCAGCTGGTCCAGTTCCACGTGCCGGCCGGCGCCTTGTTGCAAGCTTAGCGATTGGGGCAGATCAAGCGCTTGGGCGCTGAAGGGCCGTTTGGCCGTGACGACCAGCCACGAAACTTCGGAAGTCCCTGCTGGTTGCAGCGGCAGGGTTCGCAGGTCCATTTCCAGGGCCATTGGTCCGTCAGCATGTACCGCTCGCGCTTGCGCACCGAGCGGGAGCTGCAGTTGCCCCAGGGCGTCGTAGAGGAAGAGCCCCAAGAAACCGTCTTCTTTGGCGACGACTTCAAGGATTGCCGACTGGGGTCTTGCGAACGTGGCCGGGTCGCCGCGCAAAGTCGCAACGCTCTGCAGTTCCCGTCCGCTGGCGTCTAGGACGGCGAGTTGCACGTCCAATTGGCCCAAGGTCGCGCGGGATCTCGAGTTCCACAGCAAGAAACTGACCAGCAAGGTCGCGGCTAAGCTCGCCGCCACGAGTACGAGTCGGCCGCGACGGCGAGCTAGCTCGCGGCTTCTTTCGCGGCCCACGGCGCTGCGGATGCGCATCGCCATCGCGGCACGCTCCGGATCGCTTGCCAAGGCTTGCGCGCGCTTTTCCAAGAGATCTTCGACACGTTTGGTGTCCATCAGTTGGCTCCTTTGCTCTCCAGGCACTTGGCGAGTAGTTCCAAAGCTTGGCTGCGCAACACGTGCACATAGCTCTTGGAAACGCCCAAGACCTCGACCGCCTCGCGTTCCGTGAGCGGGTGGTCGCTGTACAAGAGTTCGATGACTTCGCGGTGCTTTTGGTCCAGCTTGGCCAAGCACTGTTCCAGGGCTGTCTGGACGTCGCGCGCCAGCAAGGGGCTGTCGGGTCGCTCGCTGGACTGGCCTTCGATTTCTTCCGCGGTGCTGGCGTCAATCGGCAAGGAACCGGACAGGTGGGCCGGGTCTTGCGCTCGGCGCTGCAGCAGGCGGGCGCTCTCGTTGTGGATTATGCGGTGCATCCAGGCAGCCAATTCGGCGGGTGTAGCTCCGCGATAGCTGGTTCGAAACTTCCAGACCCGGGTCAATGCAGCTTGCCCACAATCTTCCTGCAAATCCCTGGGCAGGCGTTGGGTTCGAAGAACCGCCTGCACGCGCGCGAAAAGGACCGGCCAGGCGCGCTCGAACAATGTCCAGGCCCGACTTTCCGAGGCGGCCAGGGCGCCCCCGGCCAAGGCTTCGAATGCCTGCTGTGGGCCCGCGTTCGCTGGCTGGCCGTGTGTTCCACGTTCGGTGCCTGCGTCGACCATGGAATTCGCACGTTAGCACAACGCCCTAGCTTTCTGGGATTGCAGTGGGCAAGGCGAGCGCTCGTGGGTCCTGGTGGGTGGATTTGGGGAGGAGGCGAATCCCCAAGGCCGCGAAAAAACCAACACGCATCTCACTCACTCACACACACCATTCCCATGAAGCTGCAAATGCATTCCCCTATCCGACCAAGCCTAGCGGCGGTCTCCGGTCTATTTCTGCTTGGATCCACTGCGGTTCCTGCCCCTCTTACGCGGCTGAGCTTGCAACAAGTCGACGAGCCGCAAATCAGTAGCCCAAGCCAACCTGTGCCGGTCGTTCAAGTCGTCGGTCCCGAAGCTGGGGCTTTGCCAGACCCAAAGCCTGAGGGCTTCCGCGACGCCAACGTGCAAGGGCCGTTTCGGGAACTGCCTGTGACCCGTGTCTCGGACGACGTTCCCCCGGTTTTCGACGACGTCGTCGAGCCAGGTGCAACTGGAGATACGTTGGTAGGCAAGGCGGACAGCAATCCGTACTTCCTCGGGTTCGCGGCGGGCGCGTACTTCCCGGAGCCGAGCCAGCGCCTCGACCCCGAACTCGTGCAATTGGCTAGCCAGCCCAGGGCGAATGCTCGACCCGAGTCCGTGGTTTATGCCTTCGTCATGTTCGAAAAGCGCATCACGCCGGAACGGATCGCTGAACTGGAGTCGATGGGCCTGCGCAACCTCGGCCAGCATCCTCACCACACGCTGAAAGTCGCGTTGCCGGTGGAGCGCTTGCAGGAAGTGGCCAGCTTGGCTTACGTGCGCTGGGTCGGGCTCGCGCGCACCTGGCAAAAAATTCATCCCGCGCTGGCTGAGGAACTGGCCAGCCCCGCCGCACCCGGTACGTCCGAAGTGTGGATCTCCGTGTTCGAGAGCGATCTCAATCCGAACTCCGATTCGGCGGCCGAAGTGTTGTACCAGGAGTACGATCCGTCGGGTCTGGCCTCGACGCCCAAGCCTGCGAGCTCCAATGCGGGGCTTCGCACGCGGGGCTGGCAAGAGCGCGCACTGCTAGCCCTGGGCGCACAAGTGTTCGAATACGTCGAGAATTCGCGCTCTTTCCGAGTGCGCATTGCCACGACCCGGGTTGCGGAACTGCAAGCCATGGACTTCGTTCAGTTCTTGGCGCCCGTGCTAACGGGTCACGCTGCCCATGACGAGTCGATGCCTCTGATCCACGCTGACTCTCGGCGCGATACGTACGACGGAACTTTCGCCGACGAGGCAGTGGTCGGAATCGTCGACTCGGGAATGACGATTACCCACGTCGGACTGAGCAACAAGTGGGCCGCCGGCTGGGATTTCACTGGCGAAGGCCTGGGCGCGTGGATCGATGGTCGCGCCCACGGAACCCACGTCACGGGAACAGCCGTTGGACGTGGAATCGTCGAGGACAGCTGGGCCGGAGCTGCTCCGGGCATTGGAACGTACGGTCCAACCGGGCGCTTGTTCAACTACAAGATCATCGACAGCAACGACAACACGACAGGCGTCAACTGGAACACGCTGTACACGTACATGCACAACGGCTGGACGGACGGCAATGGGTTCTTCACCCCGCGTCCTCACGTGTTGAATCACTCGTGGGGTAGTGGCACTACGCCGGGGGGCTATATCGGCAGCGAGCCGGAGGCTGTTGCCTTCGACGAGGAAGTGTACGACTACGGCCAGCTCCATGTCTTCGCCGCTCACAACAATGGTCCGGGTGCGAGCACAGTCAGTGTGCAAGGATCGGCCAAGAACGTACTGACGGTCGGCGGAGTCGTCGACTTCAACGGCGCCGACGGCCTGCCGGGCGCCATTTGGGACGATTCCAGTCGGGGTCCCACCGGGGACGGTCGCTGGAAACCGAGCGTGGTTGCGCCGGCAACCTCGGTGTATTCGATCAAACCCGAAACTGCGAACGAATACTCCAATGGAACCGGCACCAGCATGGCCACGCCGCACGTGACTGGGCTCGCAGCGCAACTGATGGATCACTACTCCTTCCTGCGTTACAAGCCGGCGACTACGACAGCCGTGCTGATGGCCACGGCCATGCCCAAAGACAACGAGTCGATCAGTTCGCCCGGCGATGCCCACCTGGACAACTACGGCGCGGGAAGGGTCGAGGGCTCGCGCTGCCACGGTTCGACCAGCCAACAAGAACTTTCCTTCTGGGGTTGGCCCAGCGCTACCGGTGCAAGCAGTTTCGAAGTTGACGTCGTCGTGGGCCCGGGAGCCACGCGCCTGACTGCGGCCTTCGTGTACCACGAACCGGCAGCCTCGGTAGGAGCCGGCCAAGCCCTGGTCAATGACTGGGATATGTGGATCGACGCCGCTCCATTCTCGGGCGGCAGCAACACCGGGGAATACTCAGCGCACCAGAGCGTGGTCAACAACGTGGAATTGCGTTCGATCGACAACCCGGCGGCCAATACCTATCGCATCAAGCTTGATCCAGACAGCGTGCTGAGCACCTGCCGATTGGGACTCGCCGTCAGCGTGATTTACGGTGACACGACTCCCGACGGCAGCTTGACGCTCAGTGCGTCGGATGGATATGTGCAGCCGGGCGATCCGATCGTTTTCACGGCGTCGGCCTTCAATCCGGCGTACTGGGCCTCGGCGGTGTTCTTCAACTCCAGCTCCACGATTGGCGACAGCCTGACTGCCTCCACGGCTACCCTCAAGGACGGCGCCACGGCGAATTTCCTGAACAATGCACACAACGGCGATGACGTGCTGGTCGGCAACATCGCGCACGGCCAGTCGCGCAGCGTGAACTGGACCACGAGTTGGGCTTCCGAAGGGACCAAGACCTGGTCCGTTTCGGCGAATTCCGACAACTGGGTGGACAAGGTAGCGGATGTGCAAGTGGTGGTGGACGGGACCAGTCCAAGTCTCGTGTCGAACTTGGGATCTCCGTCGCACACTCCCAGCGTATGGTCGAATGACGCATCGATCGACTACACGTGGACTGCTGCAACGGATGCCTTGTCGGGGGTTGACGGTTACGCGATTTTCACCAGCAACAGCCCCAATGGTGCGCCAAGTGCGAACAAGGATCTGGGTACCGTGACCAGCCACACCGAGGTCTTGACCACGGATACGCTGCCGTACTACTTCAAGATTCGCACCGTGGACCGTTCCGGCAACTGGACGGCGAACTATGCGACGACCGGTGGCTATTTGATCGACACGGTCGCGCCCAGCGCCGCCTCGAACCTGATCTCTGCGTCGCATCAGGTTGGTGTTCCGGCTTGCGACCTCAACGTGCGCATGATCTGGAATGCGGCCAGTGACGCTCACTCGGGGTTGGCGGGCTACCTGGCAATCTGGACTCATTCACCGTTGTCGAATCCGGTTGGCGCACCGAACGTCGGGCCCGGCGCGACAAGCTACAACCAGGTCTTGAGCGAAGGCGACGATTGGCACTTCCACCTGCGGACGATCGACGTAGCAGGGAACTACGGGCCAACCCTGCACTCCGGGCCCTACTCGATCGACCAGAGCCAGTGGTTTACCTACTGCACATCGAAGGTTTCTTCGAACTTCTGCGTGCCGGTCATGTCCGCCAGCGGTGCTGCTAGCTTGGGCAATGCCAACGGCTTCGTGGTTGCGGCGGCGCAACTGGAAGACCAGAAGAACGGATTGATGTACTTCGGTACCAACGGGCCCAACAGTGCTCCGTTCCAAGATGGATTCTTGTGCGTGCTGGCGCCTTTGTATCGCCTGCAAGTCAGGAACACCGGTGGAGCGGGCGTATGCCAAGGAACGCTCAGCTACACCTTGGCGGACATGCAGGCGCATGCGAGCGGCGGTTCGCTCGTCGTGGCTGGAGCCGTGCTCAATCTCCAGACCTGGTTCCGCGACCCGAGCGTTCCCAGTGCCACCGGCCTTTCCAACGGCCTGCAAGTGCTCGTGTGTCCGTGACGCGAGCTGCGCGTATCGTCGAAGCGCGCGCAAAGGGGGTGGCTGGCATCTGCCAGCCGCCCCCAACGTGCTTGCGGGGCAACGCGCGCGACCAATCAGGCGCGGGCGTTCGATCCGGGTCGATCAGGAACCGGATTTCACCGTGATCTTGGCTGCCGGAGTCTTCGCCAGTTTGGGAACGCGAATCGTCAGCACGCCTTGCTTGTAGGAGGCGTCGACCACGCCCGGGTCCAGCCGAGCATTCTCGGGCAGCTCGATCGTGCGTTCGAAGCGGCCGTACTGGGACTCGACCCGCCGATACTCCTTGCCTTTTCCCTCTCCTCCCGCTTCCGTTCACCAAAATCGGCCAACTCAGCCTGCCGGTCGCGCAACCCGTACCCTCGATCCAAGATCGTCGTCCCGCCGCGCACGACCAACACGGAGCCGTGGAAACCGGCTGCAGTGCAGCGTGTAAGGTATGCGTCTAGGCGCTTTCCGATCGTCTCAGGGTCCTGCTGTTGTCCCTGGGTCTTCACACTCCCTCGGGGCGTTGACGACAAAGAGGCGGCTTGGGGAAGCAGAGCGGTGAGCACCAGCGCTTCGAGCAGTACGCAATTCATGGCGGGCACCCTCCTGGTCGCGTCCTACGCCACCCCGGAGGTTTTGTTGGGAGTGCTGCCGATCTTTGCCTCAACAAAGCCCGATGGACCCAGGGCTGTAGCTCACCCTTGCGGTGCCTGTCAAGTTGACAGCGGGGGGCGCCGAAATGGCGCCGCTCCCGCGCGCAGGCACAGTGCTTCAAGCGCTTTGGGCCGCGTTGAAGGGGCCGCTCGATTGGCATGCGGCTTGCTTCCCTTTCGTTCGGCGGCGCCGATCCCTGGCGATGTGCCGTTTCTCTACGAACTCGTTCGAACCAAGGAGCTCATGATGAACCTTATTCCCTGGAAAAACCGTCCGGCCATGTCCGGTTCCCGCAGCCCCATTTCTCCCGTTTCCCGCGCGCGCTTCGAGGTGGACCAACTCTTCGACCGCATGTTGCAGGATCCCTGGGGGCTTTGGAGCGCAACCAGTGAGGCTGCGGAGTTCGCCGCGCCCTTGGACGTGCAGGAAAAGGGCAGCGAACTGATCGTCAAGGTCGATCTACCCGGTGTCGACCCCAAAGCGGTCGACGTTTCCGTGGACGGAAACATGCTGACCATTTCTGGTGAACGCAAGTCCGAGCAGACCAGCGAAGGCGATGGCTGGCGCCACATGGAGCGCCGATTCGGCTCGTTCCAGCGCACCCTGCAATTGCCGGACTCGATCGATGCCGAAAGCGTCGAGGCGGACCACACCAACGGGGTGCTGAGCGTGCGCTTCAAAAAGGTGCCGGCGACCCAAGCGCGCAAAGTCGAAATCAAGACCAGTACGTAGCCGCGCCGAGCGCCAGGCGCGTGCGATGCCCGAGGACCGCGTCCGAGAGACGCGGTCCTCGGCTGCTTTCAAGGACGATGGTGGGCGAACGCTCGATGGAACTGCGCTAGCGCATCACGGGCAAATCACGAATTGCAGCCCATTGGTCAAGCCTGACATGCTCGCCGCCGCCGGATCGCGGAACCAGCCTTGCACATGGACCTGCTGGCCCTCGACCAGGCTCTGTCCGGCCAGCGGGTGCTCCATGAGCTGGCTCAACTTGTAGCTGAGTACGCCACCGCATCCTCCCGAGCCCTGAGAATTGCTCATTTTCGTGCGGTACAACGGCGGGGCGACGCACAAGAAGCCATCCAAGAAAGGCGTGGAACTGGGGCCCGTCAAACCAAACAGCAACAGGCCGTTCTTGGCGGATTCTACTTGGCTGGCTTCGATCGAAAACACTTGCGGTGCAAAGAAGCTCGGGTTTCCGCTTGCGCCCATCGCGGGAACACAACCGCTCGAGCTCACCTTCGACGTGCAATACGTGAGCACGTCGCCAAAGCACGTCGTGATGAAGGCCGTGTAGCTCTTGACGGGGGACACGCCCAGGTTTCCGTGCTCGTCCGTACTGCGTGCACGGTAGGAGATCTGCCCCACGAGCGCTCCGGGGATTTCGCCGCGAAACATTTGGCCGCCGATGTAGATCATCGGAGTTTGGACGATCGCGCCTCCCTCGACCTGATACTCCAAGACCGTCGTGTTGTAGCGCAACACGTCCCACGAGGCATTGTCGTAGGCATGCACGCGCACGATGCTGGGCGGAGGGCCCGCGGGGCGGTTGGGAACCTGTTCCAAATGGGGCAGATTGGCAGCGCGCGTGTCGGGCACCTGCGTCACGTTCTTGAGCAGAACGTTGGCTTGCCCGGCGTCGTTGGCCACAAGAACGTCGTAGTCGCCGTCCAGGTCCACGTCGCAGCTATCCAAGCCCCTCGTCGTGCTGCCATCCACAGGCAATTGGACAAGGCCGAACGATCCCGCTCCGTTGCCTTGATACAGCTTCTCTTGGCCGGAGAAGTTGCCCACGAAGATATCCAGGTGACCGTCGTTGTTGTAGTCGAACCAATCGCCCTCCTCGTCGTCGGATCCCGAAGCGACCAGAGTCGTGCCGCTCCCAAAGGTTCCCAGTCCATTGTTGGCGTAGACCGCGTCAGACAATCCCGGCCAGTTCAGGCCGTACAGGTCGTAGTCGCCATCTCCATCCATGTCGCCGAATTCCTGCTCGTAGTTATCCTGGCCCGTCGGGAGGGCCGAGGCGAGTTGGCTATGGGTCACATCGCGCCACAGCAACTGGTTTTGCTCCGATTTCAAGTTGCGAAACAGACGCGGCGGAGGGTGGCTGCGTGAACCAATCAGGAAGTCGAGGTCGAAGTCTTGGTCCAAGTCGCCCAATTCCACTCCGATCGTCGAGCCACTGATGTCGGCGAACAAGCCGCCCGTGTCCAGCGTGTTGTTCTGGTGAAATCCCTGGGCCCACAATGCGGGCGAACCGTTTCCGATCGTGGGACCGGTGAACTGAACGCAACTGGGATTGTATTCCGTGAATTGCCCCGTGCCGTCATTGAAGAACACTCGGTGCGGTGCGTCCCCTTGGAACATGGGACCATAGGACGAATGCACCAGGTCCAAGTCCCCGTCGTTGTCCAAATCGCCGAACAGGCTATCCCAAGACCAATCGAAGAACCCGCCGCTTGGCAGGACCTGGTTTGCCGGGAGCGACGAGCACTGGGACGTTTGGTTGTTGACGCCCAAACCTTGCCAGCGCGTGAGGGTTTCGTCAGTGAAGAACCCCGCGGCGCCGCCTTGCAGGTTGCCCACGTTGGTCCAAAAGCGATTGGACTGCGGCGAGATCGATGAGTGATTGCTGATGAGCAGGTCGTCGTCCCCATCGTTGTCGTAGTCGCCGAAATCCATATCGCGCGTGCTGTCCAGGACGGCTGGGAAGCGCTCACTCGTGCGGTCTCCGAAGAATCCGATCGTGCCGCCTTGGGCAAAACCCAGATTGATCCACAGTCGATTCTGGTCGTTGCCGAAATCGCTTCCGTCGGCATTGACTGCGTCCATATCGCCGTCCAGGTCGACGTCGGCGAAGTCGATGTTCTCGGTGGAGGAGTTGTTCTCCGGGACACCCTGCGGGATCTGCTCCGGGGCGAACACGAAGTTCTGGGGCGCGGCGGCAGGAGCCAGCAACAGGGCCGTACAAACGCGAAGCAGAGGAAATCGGTGGGACATCATGTTGGGCTGAGGCTCCAAGGGGATTGAGGGAGTCAGCTGTATTCTGTCCGCCGTGCTGCCTATCGGTTCGAGTTTTCCAGAAAAATGGAAATGCCGGCAGCGGCGGCCCAGCGGCAAGCAGGCCGGGGGGCTACGTGGAAATCCGGATGGAAATTGCAACTTTCGGGCGGATCGCGAGCGGGGGGCGCCTCGATTCGGCGCCCTTTGTAGCCGGGCGTTTCTGCTACGATTCCACGCAGCGAAAGGGCGAGGCTTTTCTTTCGCGACCCCCTTACGAGAGGATGTCATGAACCAATTCGCGTCCGTGTTTCTGGGGCTGTGCGGGCTGAGTACTTGGGCTTTCGCCCAGCAAGCTCCGCGAGCAGTGTTGGATGCCCCGGTCGTCATCTCACCTTCGCACATAGCTCTGCAGCACTTGGGTCAGGTGAACGCCGACGGCCTGAGCGACTACATCGGGTGGAGTCTGTATGACTTTCCCAGCCAGGAATACCGCTCCTTGACCGTGTACGGCTACCCCAACGTTGGCCAAGGACAACTTGGCAACGCGACGTGGCAAGTGAGCGTGATCGGCATGGCTGGCGTCGTACATGCCCCACATACGGCCGTCGGAGATCTCAACGCCGACGGTTTCACGGACGTCGTTGCCGTGTGCGATGGCGTGCTCAAGGCCTTTGCCTCCACGGACAACGGAGCGCTGAACTACGCCACGTGGAACATCGGACGGGAACTAACGGACCTCGCGCTGTTCGATCTGGACGGCGACAACCGTGCCGAGCTGATTTACCGAGAGGTAACCGGGCTCATCAAGGTGCATCGGAACTCCGGCAGCGCACTCGAGCCTACTCCGGCCAGCAATTTCCAAGGCGGTACGTCGTCGGGAATGCTGCGCGTAGGCGACCTGTCTGGTGACGGAGTCGCGGATCTCCTGCTCACGCAAGTTGGAAATCTCCGCATCCAGAAGCTGCAGGCCAGTGGCGCCCTGGCGGAGGCCTTTGACTTTTCGACAAGTCCTGATTGGAACAAGCCGCGCCCTGTGATCGGCGACATCGACGGGGATGGCGACAACGACGCGGCGGTGTTCTGCGGTGCGGTTCCAAACGCCCAGTACCACGTCCTGCGCACGCAGGGGCCGAGTGCCTGGGTGCTCGAGCCTGCTCACGCTGGCGGACCGGCGACGGAGCTCGCCGACCTCGATGGCGACGGCGATTTGGATGGAATGTGCTGTGGTGGTGGTGGCGGGTACTACAACGAGGACTACCTCCAATTCGCCGAGCCCAGCGTGTACCACCTCACCACGAACGACGGCAGCGGAAATTTCGCCCCTTCCTTCCAAATGTGGGGCCTTGGGTCGAATCATATCGCCGGCGCGGCCGACATGGACGCGGACGGAGATCAAGACCTTGTCGCCGGGCGCGCCATCTACTTGGCGCGTGGTTCCATCGGCCCGCCCGTGTATTCCGCGATTTCGAATGCGACCACGGTCGCGGGAAACCCGAGCGACGTGGACAGCGATGGAGACGTGGACTTGGGGCTCAGCCCGCAAGGCGCGCTCGTGCAAGACGGCTCCGGAGTCTTTATCAACTCGGCCCTGAGTCTTCCTGCCGCGGGAGTCGGGGCGAGCTTTGAGGGACCAGGCTACGCTGGGGACTGGGATGGGGATGGCGATGTGGACCTGATCGTTGCACGCTTCGATGGCGGCACATTCACGGCCATGAATCTCATGCGGAACCGCGGCGCAGGAGTCTTTGACGATGCCGGCGCGTGTGCCAGTTTCGGCGAGCACTTCAGTTTGACCGGTGCCACGAACCTGGATCCCAAGGCGTCCTTTGTGGCGGATCTGCAGGGAGACGGGGACATGGACCTCATCACGCGCACTTGGTTCCCTGATGAGCCCGATTCGCGTGTGTGGCTGAACGATGGCAACGGCCAGTTTTCCAAAGGATCTGCCATTGAGTTGGGTCAATACAAGCTCAACTCCATGGCCGTCGCCGACTTGATCGGGGGCGACGGCATTCCTGATGTGGTCGCCGCCCACGCCGTGGGTATCCAGCCAATGTTCCGCGTGTTCCGCGGCAACCCAGACGGAACCTTCGCTCATTGGACGGATTTCAGCGGCATTCTGGATAGCCGTCGGGATCGCATAGCGGTCCTGGACCAGGACTACGATGGAGACCTGGACGTGGTGGCTCCGCATCAAGACGATCCCTTCGTGTCCCTGTATCTCAATCAGAACGAGGACTACTTCCAGGGAACGCTGATTCCAGGCTACGACAAGCTGCAAACCGCCAAAGACAGTGATCGCTTCGCGCACGCACTGGACGTAGACGGCAATGGCATAGTGGACCTCGTAGTTGGTCCGGCCATTTGGTCCAAGAACGCCGTGCACATCGCTCTGCGCGATGGCAGCCCGCAACAAGGACCCGTGTACACGCAAGTCCTCCCGGCCAACCATTGGGTGGACATCGACGGTGACGGCGACATCGACACAGTGGTGGATACTCCCATTGGGGGCGGGGCCTGGGTGCGCAACCTCATGCAGCACGGGCCTGCGGCTGGCGCACGCCAGCAGTACGGTTACGGCTCCGCCGGCAACGGCGGGCTCGCAACGTTGCTGGGCGCTGACGGTCCGTTCCGGGTCGGTGAACAGGCGCAGTTGCGCGTGAGTGGTGGCAGCGGCGGGGCCAGCGGCATCATCGCCGTCGGTAGCCAGCCGGCCGAATTGATCAATTCGCCCTACGCGGGCATGACCGGTTGGGTTTGGCCGGTGAGTCGCCGCCTGCCGTTCACACTCTCGGCGGGAGGCGCCGGCGAAGGTCGGTTCGCGCTCGAATTCCAGGTGCCGCCGACCCTTGCCGGTACGACCGTGTACTACCAGGCCTACGTGTTCGATTCCAAGGCACCAAACGGTTTGGCGTGCTCGAACGGCCAGAAGGTGAGCTACGGCATCGAGTGATTCGGCCGGCTACTGCCCGTCCTGGCGCCGCAGCGGCGCCAGGACACATGTGAGCTTTCGGCGGGGGATGTGTGGCTTACACTATCCCCCGCCATGTCTTCCACAACGACCGCCTTCGCCCACGCAGCGCTAGCTTCGATTCCCATCGGTCCTCAGCGCGCGCCGCGCGGCACCGAGCGCACGTGCAAGACTTGGGCCGCCGAGGCCGCCTTGCGCATGCTCATGAACAACCTCGACCCAGAGGTGGCCGAAGATCCCGCCAACTTGATCGTGTACGGCGGCAGTGGCAAGGCGGCGCGCGACTGGGATGCTTTTCGGGCGATCGTCGCCACACTGCGGCGCCTCGAAGCCGACGAGACGTTGCTCGTGCAATCGGGCAAACCCGTCGGCGTATTCCGCACGCACCGCCAAGCGCCGCGGGTATTGCTCGCCAACTCCAACTTGGTGGGTAAGTGGGCCACTTGGGAGCACTTTCGCAAGCTCGAAGCCGAGAACAAGATCATGTACGGCCAAATGACGGCCGGTTCGTGGATCTACATCGGAACCCAGGGGATTCTCCAAGGCACCTACGAGACCTTTGCCGCTGCCGCGGCCAGGCACTTCGGTGGGAGTCTTGCAGGTCGACTGGTCGTCACCGCCGGGCTGGGCGGCATGGGCGGCGCGCAGCCGCTGGCCGCCACCATGAACGAGGGCACATGCTTGGTGGCGGAGGTCGACCCGACGCGCATCCAAAAGCGCCTGGAAACGCGCTACTTGGACGTGTCGATCGACGGCGTGGATCGGGCCATCGATCAAGCCCTGGCTTGGAAAAAGGAGCGCGTCGCGCGCTCGATCGGGGTGCCGTGCAACGCGCTCGAGCTGCTCCAGCGTTTGCTCGTTCGCGGCGTGGTTCCGGACATCTTGACCGACCAAACCAGCGCCCACGACCCGCTCGGTGGTTACGTTCCCAGCGGAATGCGACTCGACCAGGCGTTAACCCTGCGACGCGAGAATCCTGCCAAGTACCAGCAGGAGTCCATGCGCACGATGAAAGAGCACTGCGCGGCCATGATCGAGTTGCAGCGCCGCGGTGCGGATACGTTCGATTACGGCAACAACTTGCGCGGCCATGCCCAGGAAGCGGGACTATCCAATGCCTTCGACTTCGAAGGCTTCGTGCCCAAGTACATTCGGCCTCTGTTCTGCGAAGGGCTCGGTCCGTTCCGCTGGGTCGCACTTTCCGGCGATCCCAAGGACATCGCCACGACCGACCAGATCTTGCTGGATCTGTTTCCGCAAAAGCGGGCCTTGGCGCGCTGGATCAAGCTTGCGGGCGAGCGCGTGAAGTACCAAGGTTTGCCCGCCCGCATTTGTTGGTTGGGCTACCGCGAGCGAGAAAAGGCGGGCCTTGCTTTCAACGCCGCCGTGCGCGATGGCCGGATTTCGGCGCCGATCGTGATCGGCCGCGATCATCTGGATTGCGGTTCGGTGGCCTCGCCGAATCGTGAAACAGAGGCCATGCGAGATGGAACGGATGCGGTTGCGGACTGGCCCATCCTCAATTGCATGCTAAACGTCGCCAGCGGAGCGGCGTGGGTCAGCTTCCACCACGGCGGGGGTGTGGGTATGGGCTACAGCCTGCACGCGGGCCAAGTCACGGTAGCGGACGGCAGCGACGAAGCCGCGCTTTCGATCGAGCGTGTGCTCACCAACGATCCGGGCACAGGCGTCATGCGCCACGCCGACGCGGGCTATCCGGAAGCACTGGCCTGTGCGCGCGAGCGCGGTTTGGATCTACCCCTTTGCAAGTGAGCCAAGTCCGGGCGCGCGCTTCTCAGCCGGTCATGCCATACCAGGCGCGCCCGACCCATTCGTGCAACGCCCAACAACTCTCGCGGAAGGCCTTGGCGGTCGGGACGAAGGAGTCCCATTCCCAGGCCGGATGGATACGAAATCCCGTCGGGGCCGGAGTGACAGCAAATCCGGCGCTTTCAAATGCGGCGATGGCCCGCGGTTGATGCCAGGCGTGCGTCACGAGCAAGATGCGTTCGATCCCAAGCGGCAACAGTAGTTCGGCGGTGAACCGCGCGTTCTCGCGCGTATTGGCCGAGCGCGACTCGATCCAGCGCACTTCCACGCCGAATTCCCGTTCGAGTGCGGCGCGCATCAGCTCCGCCATGGGGGCTACATCGCGCCTGGGGACGCCGCCAGAGCACGCGATGGGCAAGCCCGTACGCAGCGACAGATTGGCTGCGTAGCGCAAGCGTTCCAAGGTGATCGGGCCAACCGTAGGGCCGCCGTACTCCGGGCCCGCTTGGTTGTGCTCCGCCGAAAGCACGACGATCGCTTGGGCTTCCGTGACCAATTCCTCGGCTGGCAGCGCTTTCACCCGCTGGAGTGAATGCAACAACACTCCGCCGACGTAGGGCAGGGACAGCACGGCCGCGAGGCCGGCGGTTGCCAGGCCCAGAAGACGGCCCGCTTTGGGCCGGCGCCTCGAAAGGGCGATCGCCACCAGCCCCAGCGCGATGAGCGAGGTGGGCGGCATGACCAGGAGTTCGAGGATTCGCTGCCACATGCGCGTAGAATACCCAAGGGCGTGTAGGACCGGACTCAATTCTCAGCTTACCTTGACCAATCCATCGCATGTCGTAGCGCTGTTTTTGATCGTAGCTGCCGGGGCTTTGATTCGATTGCTGCCCATTTCCTGGGGTCTGCCGATCGAAACGGAACCCGACACGTTTGTCGCTGAGCACGTCATGCACGTCCGCGGTGGTCATGAAGGCTTCGGCCAAACTTTGTCGAGTGCGCAGTATCCGAGCCTCCTGGCCCGGTTGACGCTCCTGCTTCCGGATCAAGAACGCAATCCGGAGCAGCTGGCGAAGATGAGCTCGGCAGAGCACAAGCGCAACGCGGCGTTGCCGTACCTTCAAGTGCGCGTTGTCGTCGCCGTCTTGGCGCTACTGGCAATACCCGCAGCCTATTGGGTCAGCCTGCATTTCGTACCGTCCGGGTGGGCCTTGCTGTCGGCCTTGCTGACTGGTGGCAGCTTGTTGCTGGTGAACCTAGCACACCAGGGGCGACCCCATGCGGCGCTCACCGGGCTGCTATGCCTGACCACTGCTGCGGCGTTGCGTTTGCGGCGCAATCCAACGACGGCCAATTTCTTGGTTGCGGGGTTGTGCGCATTCGCCAGCTTCGGCTGTTTGCAATCTGGGATCCTGGCTCTCTTGCCGGTCGCAGCGGCATTCGTCCTATCCAGGAACAACGGGCGCCGCTGGCTCGATCCGCGCGCCCTGATTCCCTTGCTGCTGGTGGCGAGCGCGTTGCCGTTGTTCTACGAGGCCTTGTACGACCCGGATGTCGATCAGGCGCGCGCGACCGGCCAGATCGAGGATGGAAACGTGCAGCAGAACCTCGAGTACTGGGTGCGAGAGCTGATTTCCAATCTCGATCCGCTGGGATTCGTTCGAGTGGGAAGACTGTTGTTCTCTTGGGAGCCAGTGCTCCTGATGATGCTGGCTATCTCCGTCCTAGCAGGCGTTGTGTATCTGATGCGCAACGGATTGAGCGCTAGGTCGGACGGATTCCGCAGTTTCTTGGTGGTCGGCGCGTTTGGCATTCCGTACCTGATCTTGATGATGGCCTTCTTGAAGACCTATGAGCGGTTCCTGACGTTGCTCGTACCGCTGCTTGCTTGTACTGCGACTGGTGTGCTGTTCATCGCGCACCAGAAGCTGAGGCGCGGGCAGAAGTGGTTCCGCGTCCTGTGCGCGCTCATTGTGTGCTTGTCCTGCGCGGCTGGTGTGAAATTGGCTTGGCTGCGCACGCGGCCAGGCACACTTGGTCTGGCGACCGAGTTCTTGTTGCAGAACATGCAGCCCGACGATCGAGTATTTCTTTCGCCGCCCGTGGACATCGATGTGGCGCGAACCAAGGAGAGCATGGCGGTCGATCCGCATCGACAGACCGGGATGTTCAGCCCCTGGGGTACCTACCAGTCATCGCTTCCTGGAGGAGAAGTGCCCTACGGCCCGCGCTACCACGTGGAGTGGATGACGGCACGTGCCGGAGAATTCGATCTCGGCGACGACTTGCAACTCGCGAACTACATCGATTCGTTCGGTCCCGGTTGGTACGTGACCGACCTCGAGCGTGAGCGCAAGCACTTTTGGTATGGACGCATTCGCCACCGCCTAGATGAGGTTGGAGTGCGCAAAGCCCGCATTTCCCCAGACGCCGACCCCATGGCGACCGACATCGGCTTGAACGTGCAGGATCGTCCCTACCACGACAATCCCAACGCCACGTGGCGCATTTGGCGCGCGCGTTCCTACGGACCTGTGCTGGAGATCTACCAAGCGCTCGATTCCTAGCCGCGGCCGAACGCGAGGCATCCATGGCTGGGCGTGGGTGTGATCGGTGGAGGGCGCCAACCGGCTAGACTGCGCAGCTTGGAGCACGCGAACGAATCGGTTGAGGCCGGGGCTGACCTGGAACCCGGGCCCAGTAGCTGGCCCACGCTGACCGCTCCCGCGCGCGCGTGGCGCGGGACGTTTCGCGAGCGCCCGGAAGACTTCTTGGTCGAGGAAGTGCCGATCTACGCGGCCGCCGGCTCCGGGGATCACGTGTTCTTCCAGGTGGAGAAACGGGGCGTGACCACGCTCGAGGCCGTGCGCATGCTCGCTCGCGCCCTGGGCCGCGGTCCACGCGACATCGGTTTCGCCGGCATGAAGGACGCGCAAGCCGTCACGCGCCAATGGATGAGCCTGGAGCACGTGGATCCGGCGCGACTGGAAGGGCTCGAGCTCGGACCGATCCGCGTACGCGCAGTCACTCGCCACAAGAACAAACTCAAACTGGGACACCTTTCCGGCAATCGTTTCGAGCTCAAGTTGCGACACACCCATCCGAGCCAGGACGCGGCCGGCCGGTCGGCCTTGGACGAGCTCGTGCAACGGGGGGTGCCCAACTACTTTGGTCCGCAGCGCTTCGGGGTGCGCGGCGATTCCTGGAAAATCGGCCGCGCGCTGTTGGCCGGCGATTTCGAGCTGGCCCTAGCTCATTTCGTCGGGCGCCCGGGCCCCTTGGACTCGGGATCGGTGCTGCTAGCGCGCCAACACTTCGATGCCGGGCGCTACGAAGCAGCGGCGCGAACTTGGCCGCGCAGTTTTCGCGACGCGTCCAAGGCCTGCATGGCCATGGCGAGAAAGCGCACGAGTCCCAAACAAGCCCTGTTCGCGCTCGACCGCTCGCTCTTGCGGCTGTTCGTTTCGGCCTACCAGTCGCAGCTCTTCAATGCGCTGCTCGCCAGGCGCATCGCGGGCGTGGATCAAGTATTGGTGGGGGACTTGGCGTTCAAGCACGCCAACGGGGCCGTGTTTTCCGTGCAAGATCTCCAAGCCGAAGCCGCGCGGGCGCAAGCATTCGAGATCTCGCCCACGGGTCCCTTGTTCGGCTCGCGCATGACCCGCGCCGACGGCGAACCCGGTCGGCTCGAGGAGGAATTGTTGCAGCGCGCGGGGCACCGTTTCGAGGATTTCGCGCACAAAGGATCGCTCGAGTGGCAGGGCGCGCGCCGTCCGCTGCGCATGCCGCTGTCCGAACTTGCTATCCAGCGCGGCACGGATGGCGAAGGCGATTTTCTGGCGCTCGCGTTTCGTTTGCCGGCGGGGGGCTATGCCACGAGCTTGCTGCGCGAAGTGTTGGCCAGCTCCTAGGGCGGCGACCGCTAGTGCTGCTTGGATGGTGGCCAGCGAGTCGTTCGAGCCGGCGGATTTTCTCGCTAACGCGGATCCGCGCCGGCCGCCCTGGTTGGGCAGGCGGCAGCAGGGCGACCACTCCCATGAGCCGGGCCACGATTCTGGGAGTCCTAGGACAGCGCAGGCTCTGCACGAGCGACCATAAGGCGATGGAATTTGGCGTGGATGGCTCCCAAGGCGAGACCCAGGGGCCTCCGTTGCCCGAGGATCTCGCGCACATCCGCTTGGCGCAATCCGGAAACCGCGAGGCTTTTGCGCGGCTGTACGAACGCTATGCCCCGGTCGTGCACGGCATCGTGTTCGCTCACGCTCCTGCACGCGACGTTCCCGATTTGGTCCAAGACGTGTTTCTTTCCGCCCTTTCCGAACTTCCCGCGCTGGAGGATCCCGCGCGCTTTGCGGGTTGGCTGGCCGCCATCGCGCGCCATCGGGCTCAAGATGCGTGGCGCCGCTGGAGGAGGTCCGCACAAGCGCTTGCCCCGGGCGCCCCGGGTGCTTCGGACGAAGACCGTAGCCGGGCCATGGTGGAGCACGCGGCCCCGGCTTCGGGTCCTTCGCTCGCGGACCGCGAGTTGGCGCAGCGCGCGCTTGCGGCGCTGGGGTCGCTGCCGCCGGCATACCGCGAGACGCTGGTGCTTCGTCTGGTGGAAGGTTTGGACGGCAGCGAGATTTCCGCGCGCACTGGACTGACGCCGGGCTCCGTGCGCGTCAATCTGTGCCGCGGAATGAAGCTGTTGCGCGAGCGACTGCAAGCGACAGGAGCTGCCCCATGAATGACCAGCGCGAAGAGTATCTGTGGGATCGCTCGGGGCCTGTCGACCCGCTGGTGCAGGATCTTGAGCGGGCGCTGTCGCCGTACGGCGCTCAGCGTCAAGTCTCACGGGAGTTCCTGGCAACGAAGCCCGCGCGGGGCGTGGTCAAAGCCTCGTCGTGCGCGCCGCGCTGGATCTTTGCGCTGGCCGCGGGGCTGGCCCTGGCGCTGTTTGCTTCGCGCCGGCTGGGGCGTGAGCCAAGCGGCTATGCGGTCAAGGGGCACGCCAACCTCGAGCGCGTACACGCAGGCATGAGCATCGAAGCGAGCGCGCAATCGCCGGTGGTTCTCGCCATCGGTGCACTGGGCGAGGTCGAGTTGGCTGCGGGCTCGCGCCTGGGCGTGGTTTCGACCGCGAAAGACAAGCACGCGCTGTTCCTCGAGCGCGGCCGGCTGCGGGCGACGATTGCTGCGGAGCCGCGCGTGTTCCAAGTGCGCACGCCCGCCGGAGTCTCGGTGGACCTGGGCTGCCAGTACGATCTGGACGTCGACGCCGGGGGCACCACGCGCATGCGCGTGAGCCAGGGCCGCGTGGCCTTTTCCGCGCAGGGGATCGAAGTCATCGCTCCGGCCGGAACCAGTTGCGAAATCGCGCCCGGAAAGTCGCCTTCGATTCCCGTGCGCTGGGGCGCGGATCCGGAGCTCGTTCGCCGCGTAGCGCAGTTGGCCGAATCGAATGAACTCGATTCCGGGCAGGTGGCTTGGGCGCGCGAGTTGGACCTGATCGAGGACGGGTCAAGCGTTTGGAACCTGTTCGCGACCGCGCGCTCCAGCGAGCTGCGCGCCATCTTGTTCGAGCGACTCGCGGCTGCCTATCCCATGCCGGCGGGTGTCGACCGCGAGCAACTGCTCGAGCGGCAGCCGCAAGCCATGGAGGCTTGGCTCGAAAAGGTGCGCTCGAGCTGGCTTTGGCAGACGAGCTTGTCGGGTCAGTAGCGCGCGTTCGCGCCTGGCTAGGCCGGCGGCTTGACGACTTTGGTGGGGAACCCATCCTCGCGGTAGGCGCGCGCCAGGATGGTCATGGGGTGCATGGGGAGCTTGCCCGCGTGCTGCGCAAATTGCAGGCGCGCCAGCGGGCAATCGGTAGCCCACACCTCGGCTCCGGCCGCTTGCATGCCCTCGAAGGAGTTCTTTCCCACGCGCTGCGAGGGCTCGAAACCCTCCACGCGCATGGCGTAGGTGCCGTCGTGGCCGCAGCATTCCATGGTGGTGTGAGGAACAACGCCAGGAATCTTGCGCAGCAAGTCGCGGCCCTTGAAGCCCACGGCTTGAGCGCGCAGGTGGCAGGGGGCGTGATAGGCCACGCTCTCGCCAGGCGTCGACTTGAAGTCGGTGTTGAAGCGTTCTTGGTCGCGGATCGACCACAGGTACTCGCCTGGGTCGCGCACCGCTTGGGCCAGGCGTGCGGCGCGCTGCTTGTCCTGTGGGGCCACGAGTTCCGGGTATTCGCGGCGCATCATCATCGAGCAAGTCGGATTGATGGCTAGCACCAAGGACCCGGCTTCGACATGCGGCATGAGCAAGTCCAGGTTGTGCTTGGCTTGCTTGCGCAGACCCGCAAGGTCGCCGCTTTCCCAAGCCGGCATGCCGCAGCACGCCAGCCCCTGGATGCAGCCGCAGGGAACCTTGTTTTGGTCGAGCACCTGCAGCGTGTCGCGGCCGATTTGCGGTTCGTTGTTCTGCACGTAGCAGGTCTGGAACAGCACCGTTTCGACTCCGCGGGGGGCGAGCATTCGTCCGGCTTTCTTGGCCCAGCGCTCGAAGGTCGTCGCGGCGAACTCGGGCAAGAGTTTCTTGCGATGGATGCCGGCAACTTTTTCCAAGAACCAGCGGTGCAATCCCACGCGGTTCATCACGTTGGCCAGGCCCAGACTGGCACGCGCCATGCGCCCCGCGGCATCGGGATTGCCCAGCAAGCGATCGCGCAGGCCTACACCTTCCCGTTTGGCGCGCACGGCTTTGAATCGGTGCACGAGCTTGGGAAAGTCCAACTGGAATTCGTGGCCGTCGCGCGGCGTGTACGGGCACTGAACTTCGCACAGCTTGCATTGGAAGCAAGCATCCATGACCTGGTCCTTGTCGGCACCCGTCAGTTTGCGCACGTCGCCATCGCGCGGGCCGTCCAGCAGCCGGAACATGTCTGGAAACGAGTCGCAGTATTTGAAGCACATGCGGCAGCCGTTGCAGATCTCGAAGGCGCGCAGCACCTCCTTGTCCAGCATGCCAGGGTCCCAGTACTTGGGCTCACTGGGGTCGTAGGTCAGGCCTTCACTGGGCGCGAACGAAATGGCGTGCGCAGTCATACGTGCTCGGTTGGTTGCAAAGCCGAAGCGGAAACATCGATCGAGAGTTTGGGGTCGGTCGGAAATGCAGCACGGCGCCTCGCCCGCTCATGCGGAGCGAGCCGCCGTGCGGGCTCCAAGCTTGGCCTGGCTGCGACTTGCTTAGGTGATCGATTTCAGCATGGCCGTGAACTTGCCCGCGTGGGACTTCTCGGCCTTGGCCAAAGTCTCGAACCAGTCGGCAACTTCGCCAAAGCCTTCTTCGCGCGCGGTCTTGGCCATACCTGGGTACATGTCGGTGTACTCGTGGGTCTCGCCTGCGATGGCGGCTTTGAGGTTGTTGTGGGTGTCGCCGATGGGGAGATCGGTCGCGGGGTCTCCGGCGGGACGCAGGTAGTCGAGGTGGCCGTGCGCATGGCCCGTTTCACCTTCGGCAGTATCGCGGAAATTTCCGGCCACCTCTGGGTAGCCCTCGACGTCGGCTTGCTTGGCGAAGTACAGGTAACGGCGATTGGCCTGAGACTCACCCGCGAAAGCAGCTTTCAGGTTGGCGTGGGTCTTGGTGCCCTTGATTTGCTTGGACATGACGTACTTGGTTGGAGTTGGTGGACGGATGTTCCCTGGCCGCCAGGGCGCTAAGCAGTATCCATGAGGGACGGAGGCCGCGCTTGGCACCAAGGAGTGGAACTTGTCTAAGATAGGACGGAGTATAATTCCAAACCTAGCCGGCCGCAAGCATAGCTGTACCTAGCCCTAGACCCAAGCCATGACCGCCGGCGATGCGCGGCAGTCTGGCAGGATCGGCTGGAGTTGGGCTGGGGGGCCCTGACTAGCTGCTGAGCGCGGGCTACGATGACCCTTTTAGATTCCATCAAGCGAACATTTGGCCTAGTTCATGGGGGCGCCCAGCCACGTCAAAGCACTCGCAGGCGTGCATTCGCTTCCAGACCGACAATTCCCAGTGCCGATAGTTCCTTAGCTGGCGCAACTCCCAAGCGCGTTTTCCAAGCGACCGTTCCTCGTTCCATCGACTTCTAGCGACCTCCCCGACGACCCAAGCGATCTTGACATGAGAGTTGCGATCTTGGGTGGCGGACTGACCGGGTTGACCACCGGATTGCGTCTGGCGCGCAAGGGGGCGAGCGCGCACTTGTTCGAGTCTTCCAGCAGCGCGGGGGGGCTCGCGGCCACCTTCCGCTCGCACGGCTTCGCTTTCGATTTTGGGCCCCACGAGTTCTGCACCGAGAACCAGGCACTGATCGATCTGGTGGAGGAGCTGCTTGGGCCGGAGCTGCTCACCATCGAGCGCCGCACCGCGCAGTACTTCCGCGGCCACCTGTTGCGCTATCCATTCGAGCTCGCGGACATCTTGCGCAAAGTCGAGTTCGGCGTTGGCCTTCTCGCCCTGACCGACGTCATGCGCGCGAGGATCGCCAGCGCATTCCTGCGCGGCGAGGAGCGCGACTTCGAATCGTGGACCAAGGCGCGCTTTGGAACCACGCTTTTCGATCTGTATTTCGGGCCATACACACGCAAAGTCTGGGGCCGCGATCCCAGCCAGATCGACGCACGCACCGCGGCTGCGCGCATTACGGCCGAATCCGCTTGGGACCTGACGCGCAAGACGCTGGGTTACCACATCCTGCGCCGTGAGGATCTGGAGAACATCCACAGCGAACATCGCCGGACCTTCCGCTACGCCCGAGGAGGCATCGGCACGCTGCAAGATCGTCTACGCGAAGCCTTCTTGGCGCACGGCGGAACGATTCACTACGGCAAACGCGTGGTTGGCATGGGCTTGCGGCAGAACTCCATCGCAAGCGTGGAATTCCAGGACGGGCAGACTTTCCGCGACTTCGATTCGGTCGTGTCGAGCGTGCCGCTCACCGAGCTGGTGCCCATGGCCCTGGGGCCGCGCGGCGCCGCCTTGGTGCGCGAGCGCAACTTGCCCTACCGGGGCATGGCGTTCGTGTTCTTGCGCCTGGCTCGCCCCATGGCCACACAGTTCCACTGGGTCTATTACCCGGATGCGGAGATCCCGTTCCAACGAGTCACGGAATTCTCGCACTTCGAGGCCGACATGGCTCCCCTGGGATCCACCGGTCTGGCCTTGGAGATCGCTTGCGACCCGGGCGACGAGGTGTGGAAAACCTCGGACGCAACTTTGGGCGCAGTGTGCGTGCGCAGCCTGACACGCATGGGGCAGATGCAAGAGCGCGACGTGCTCGGCTTCGATGTCATCCGCTCTTCCCATGCCTACCCGGTGCAAGTCGTCGGATTCCGCGAGAGCGCGGACGAGTTGCTCACGGCCTTGCGCGAAATCGAGAACCTGAGTCCTGTTGGACGCCAAGGGCTGTTCCGCTACTGCAACATGAACGAATGCATGGAGATGGCCTTCGACGTGTCCGAGGCGCTCCTCCAGGGTCATGACGCCGCTCACATCGACCGCGTGACGACTTGGGAGGGCGTGCACAAGCTGCCTTCCGTCCTGTTGCGGCAAGGCGCCTAGAGTTGCGCGCGCACTCACAAGCGCCGGAACACCGGCGCTTGGTTGACATCCAGGCGCAAGTGGTAGGCGCGCCGGCCCGGATAGTGCTGCATCACCAAGGCGTTCGATTCGGGCCCCAAGTCGCGCGCCCACAGCACGCGCGTGGAGGCAAGATCGGCGCCGTTGTAGACCCATTCGTCGTGCACGCTGTGCCCCGGGCCGTACTCCACGAAAACCACGCAGGGCTGGACTTGGCCTTCGAGGTCGGATTGCATGCGCGCGCGCCACTGGGGCCACTCGACAGAGCGCTCCTGGGTCACGCGAAGCCCAGCGACGACGGGCAAGGCGCACAAAGTCCAAAACACCAGCGCCGCGCCCACGCGCCGATTTCGAAGTCGGAAACGACTCGCGGCGCGCGCGGCCCGAAAGAACAGCACCACGCCCAGACCAGCAATCGGCGCCGAATAGTGGGGCAAGTTGTAGGTCCACACCAAACTCGAGAGCCACAACCAAGAACACGTAGCAAGCGCGAAGCCCAGGCCTTTGGTGTGGCGCGCGTGCCACACGAACAAGCTCGCCGCGGCCATGACGGGAGAGGTGAAGAAGCGCAGAAAAACGCGCGTCTTGGCCGAAAATCCCAGCAGCAGACCGGGCAGCGTGGTCTGGCGTTCGAATTCACGGCGGGCGAAACCCGTCCAATACTCGCGCACTGGAGTCGTCAAATAGACCGGTTCTCCCGACACCTGCCCCCACAAGAAAGGCGGGGCCACGGCGTAGCGCGAGTCGTAGACGAAATAGGGGATGCTCCAGATGGAGCCGGTGACGGCGTGGTTGAGCACCAGGATCCACGCCAGCGCAGCCGTTGGGGCGAGCGCAGCCAGGATCACGCGCCGCACGGCGAGCGAAAGCGGTCGTTGCCAACAAACCTTGGCGAACCAGGCCATCGCGGGCAAAGCAACGAGCATGCCCTCGAAGGGGCGGCTGATCATCCACAGCGCCAGTCCCAATCCCAGCCACGCGGCATTCGCTGCGCCGGCGCCGCGCGCCAGTCGCGGCAAGGCACCGAACACCAGCGTGCCGCCCAAGGCCGCCACAGCTCCGCCCCAATAGCTCTGCGTCCAGTAGCTGGTGGTGCACAAATAGAAGCTCGCGAGCGATGCTCCCAGCACGGCCCAGGCGCTTGGCAGCCAGGCCCACAGCATCCAAGCAAGCCCCGCGGCTAGCGCCGCACCCGAAAGCCAGACACCGACCAACTCCTCGCCGGCCAAGAGCTTGCCCAGCGCCAGGATCAGTCCTTGGCCGCTTGGGTACTTCGAGGCGTACGTCGGTTCGATCAAGACGTGAAAGGTCTCGAACGGCGCAAGCACCTCCGGCGCCGGATTGGTCAATCGGCCGCTGGCGAACGTATCGGCCGCCAAGAGATAGCTGAACTCGTCGTGCACGCTTGGTTCCGGCCAGTGCACCCATACGGCCAGCAGCGCACTGCCGCAGAAACTCGCCATGGCCAAAGCCCAAGCGAGTCGCGACGGACCGCGGAACACGTCGCGCGCCCAGTGCAGCGCGCGCGCCAGCCCCAAAGCTCCCGCGCTTGGCCAGGCGAACGCGCATGCCAAGGCCACCAGGGCCAGCGCGACTTCGGTCCCCAGAATTTGGTCGCTCGAGAACACGCAGCGCCAGAGGCTAACCGTTCCGGCGCCCGTGTGCGCTACACTCCATGGCTGCAACCCCCGTCATCGCCAGCCGTGACAGAAATCTTCCGACCCTTGTTCCTGCTGCAGGCGCTACTTCTAGCCTTGGCGCTCGTCAGCGCCGTGCGCGTGCGCGCCGGTCAGCGCGCGGTCTTGGGCCGGATCTTGCTTGCGCAGCGATCGCGCGGCAAGTTGCGCTGGGCGGCATGGATCGTTCTGGCCCTGGTCACGGTACTGGCCGTCAGCTACCGAGAGACCTTCGCCGGCGTGCAAGACTTGGCCTTCGCAGGTCTGGGAGCCGCCGCCCTGCTGGTGTGGTTGCAGCCGTCCCCGCGTGACTCGGCCTTGGGCGAAGATGGCGTGCAGCGCGGCTGGCACGCGCGCTCGTTCCGCGACCTGGAAGAATGGCGCCTGACCGGGGACCACTTGCGGTGGCGTCTGTTTGGCCAGTGGATCTCGACCGATGTGCCCGCCGCTATGCACCCACAGGTGCGCGAGAAGCTGCTGGCCATTTGTCCGGACAAGGAAAGTCCGCACGGCATGGGCAAGCCGCGCCCGGACTACGCCTGACGTTGTTCGTGTGGCGCACGCTCCTGTGCGCCAGTTCTGGCCGGATCGTTTGCCAAGCCTGGATCGAGTTCCAAGGCATTCCAATGCCGCGGCGGTTCGGCGCTCGAGCGCCAGCGGCTGGGCTCCCTAGCCAAGCGCGCCATTTCCTTGTCGAAGGCGCGCTGGGTGAGCGCCAGCAGTTTTCGCGCCTGCACCGGTCGGCCCTGGTGCCGGCGCTCGTGGCAATACGCTGCCACAAGCAAGCGCTGTTCTTCGAGCGGGTGCAGCACGGCGCCGCAAGACAAGTAGCTGCCCAGATCGCGCGCGAACCAGCGCGACTCTCCACGGCCGAGCGCCAGCCAACCCGTGCCGCGGGGAGCGGCACGCCTCCAGGCGTCCACGAACACCAAGCGCCGCGGATCTCCGGGCTCGGCGCTGGGCGGGCGCACGAGCAGGTTGCGCGGGTACAAATCCCCGTGCACGAACCCCAGCGCGTGCATGCGCGCCAGTTCTTGGGCCAGTTCTCGCACCAATGCAGCTCGGGTTTCCGGGCTCGACTCAGCCAGCGCGCGTTCGAAGTCCGGCAGCACAGGCAAGCGTTCGCTGATCAAGAATTGATAGCACAGGCGCGCGCCGTCGCGCAGGGCCCCGGCAGCAATCCCCACGGGCACCTGAAACAATCGTGCGTCGAGCCACAGGGCATTGCCCCATTCCCTTTCCCGCGGCGGGGCGGTGCCAAACACGGCGGCGAGTCCGTGGCGCCACGCGCTGAGCCCTATGAGTGGGCTGGCTTTGATCCACGCGGCTCGGCCGCAAAAATCGACCGGCTGCGCCACCTTGTGCCCCAAATGCGCTGCGGCCAAGGTGGCGGCTGCATGCGCCTCGCCAGCGTCGCGCGCGCGAACCCGCCAACGACCGCTTGGAAGCGCGATGTTTCCAAACAGCTTCACTGTTTGGCGCGGGGCGCGGAATCGACCTGGGCGAGAAAAAACGTTTGTTGCGAGATCCAGCGCACCGCGGAACGAAATCCGACCACGCGCGCACCGTTGTCCCGGACGACTTGGCGCACTAGCGCGCGCCGCACGGCGTGGCGCGTTTCGCTGGGCTTGAGTCCCCAGCGCGTGCGCAATGCGGGTAGCGACGCGTGGTCCCAAAAAGAAGCGATGATCCAGCGGCGCGATACGCGCGCGAGCTCGCGCACGATGGCGGCGAACTCCTGTGGAGTCGCCTGGTGATGCAGCACGCGGCAACACACGACCAAATCGAAGCTGGCGTCGGCAAAGGGCAAGGCGCGCAAATCGGCCTCGATGTGTGCTTCGTTCAAGGGCGCCGCCTGCTTGGCATGTTGCAACATGGCGCGGGCGACGTCGGCGCTGACGAGCCTTTGCGCCACGCCGCGCAAGAGCGGCGCCAAACGGCCGGTGCCGCAGGGAACGTCGAGCACGACGCCCGGCGCGTGGATCGAATGTCGCTTCAGCAAAGCGCGAATCTGCACCAGGTCGCGCTCGAGCGAGCGTTTGGTGCGAAAGCGCTGGGTCGAATACCAGTGCGCGGTGTCCGCGTCGGCCCAGCGCCGTTCGCACGCGGGTGCAGGCTCTCGAGCGCTCATGGCACGCGCACGATGCCACCGGCCACAACGGCTGCGTTCGAAACTTTGAGCTCACCCGTGCGCTGGCCGACTTGGAAGTGACCGCGCGCCGATGCCACGTCGTTGTGGGGTGGCCCGGGCGCCTCGGTCGCGTACGGCACGCGGAAACGGGCCAGGCCATCCGATCCAACCGGAGCACGCGCGCTCCAAGGCACGCTCAACTCCGGTTCGCGAAAGCGAACTTCGACCCACACTTGGGCCGTTTCCCCGGCTGTGCCCGCGACCTCGACTCGAGCGCCCTGGACGTACTCCCACACTAGCGCCGCCGGCCTGGGTTTGCGCGTGCGGGGATCCAGGTGCACTTGGTTGGCGTACGTGCTGACGTGCACCAAACGCAGGAAGGACAGCGGAAGATCCAAACCGGCGGCCACTTGCTCGGGCGGGCCGAGCATGAGGCCTTCGTGAAGCAGGCGGGCTCCCATGCTGCGCAACCAGCGATCGTTCGTGCGCGGCGCCGAAGCCGGATCCGCAGAAACCAGCCACTCGCTGGCGCGCTCCGGAGCCGCTGCGTTGACCATCGAGGGCACCAAAGCGGGTAATTCGCCGGGAACGAACACGAAGCGCACGTTGCGCGCTTGCAGCAACGCCTCCGCGCGCTGCGGGTCGGACTCGAGGAAGAAGCGCGACGGATCCAGGTAGCTGTCCTGCGACACGTAGCTGCCGAAATTGGTGGCTACGCTGGGTCGAGCGGCTGCCCACTCGATGGCATGTCCGCGATCCCAGTGCGAAAGCACGGCGCGCGGCGTTTGGCTTGGCTGTGCACCCGGATCGGTGCCGCGCATCCACTCGATGGCGCGCCGTTCGCCCACGTAGTGGTCTAGCTGCGTGCCGATGTTGAAGGCCCGTGCGCGCGAGCGTTTGACCAGCACCTCTTGCAGCCCTTCGTACTGCAGCGCCAGTGCTAGGCAAAGCGCAAGCGGGACAGTCCACAGCAGCCGGGCCCGGGCGCAGCAGCGCGCCAACGCCAGGCCCACGAGCACGGCCAGGGGAAAGGCGAGCACGTCGCTGAAGCGCCGTTGCATCAAGGCCTGGATCAGCATGGGCGGAGCGCACACGATCAACGGCAGGAGCGCTTGCTCGCGTTCGCGCCAGGTGCGTTGCGCCGCCATGACCCAGCCTACCGGCAGGAGGAACACTCCTGCTCCGATGGCGAGCATCAGCGCGCGCCAGTCTGCGCGCGGCCCGATGAGCGGCGCCGATTCGCGCACGGTGTTCATGAAGCGATCGGCACGCGAAACCCAAGCGAATCCTTCGCGCACACCGGCGACCGGACCGCCAGCGACGTTCCAGGTCAGCGCGGTTGCGACGAGCAGGGCCGCAAGCAGCGCCGGCAGCCACGCGCGTGCGGCGCGCGTGCCCGGCTGAAACATGCTGCCGTAGAACAGCGCGGGCACCAGACACGCCACCGCTCCGGCAGCGATCCACGCCGGGTGGAACCAGCTCAGGTTGACCGTCATCCACGGAAATTCGTGGCGCCAGGGACTGACCAGCACGGCGGGCAACAAACTTGCCAGCGCGCCCAGGTGCAGGCCCAGACCAAGCCACGGGGCGCCGGGCAAGGGTTCGCGCGCCGCGCGCCACAGGAGCGCTGCGAGCCAGAGCTGCGCGTACACCAGCAGCAACAAGGACGCGACCCAGGAGCCGAGCATGACTCCGTAGATCACTCCCAGGCCTAGCCCGACACCCAAGCTGGAGCGCGGGGAATGCAAGCTGCCGCGTCCAAGCGCCCATGTGGCCAGGAGCAACGCCAGCGCGTGCAAGCAAGCGATCCAAGCGTGGTGATCGCCCGTGCCCACGACGGAATAGTTGACCGCGCCCCAGGAACTGGCGTGCGAGAAACCGGCGAAAGCGGCCGCCACCGGGCCTGCCACCAGGGCTCCGGCAATGGCGGCGGCTGCCGTGGTCGCGACGCCGAAACAAGCGGGCATGGTCGAAACGCTGCGCTCGATGAAGGCACTGCGCTGCGGCTCTTCGCTCGGCGTGAAGGGCGCCAAGGTCTTGGCCAGTAC
>JAKFYL010000257.1 GCA_021730845.1 Planctomycetota bacterium
GGCCTCGCCCTTCCAGCGCGTTCCCGAGGGCTATTTCATGCAAGGATTTCAGCGCCTGATATTCGTGGCGGGTTTTGCGGCTTTTTCACTCGCGTCCACATCGAGGGCCACTGCTCTTGTAGGTTTGTCGTTGGCGTGCGCGTGTCGTTCCGTTCCTGCTTCAGAAGAGATCGCGTTGAGCGGCGACAAACATGAGATTGGACTGAGCCGCGAATACTACACCGTCCAAACCTTCCAAGAAGGTGGCTGGAACTTGGTTGTGACTGACAAAGGCACTGTGGCTGCACCCGTGAACCAGTCCGCGGTCGTGTGGGTTCAGGATACGGCTTCCAAGGTCACGGCATACACAGTCTTCAAGGGCGGGCAGGTCGTCATGAGTGGCGACTTCATTGTCCTGAGAAAGGAAGCCAATCCAGCTCCGTTCGTCATGAACGCTCGCGAGGAAGATGCCACGCTCACCCAAGGTCAGCAGGTCGTGCACTGTCGCACCAAGGCGTCCATTCGCGGCTGGACTCTTACCGGCGACTGTTGGGGCACTCCGGCGACGAATCCTGCAACCGGGTGCCAGGAAACTGCATGTGGGACCGGCAATGGTCACTGCACCCTCACCGTGTACAACACTGATGGAACTGGAGGTTCCACGAACACCGATTGTGGCACCGCAGGCGCCAAGTTCATTGAGTGCACGAACAGCATCTGCTGGACGTTTGGCGTGTTCATTCCGTAGCGCAACGCAGTTCTTGAACGCGAGTCTCGGCGTGTTTCGCCGAGACTCGATCGCGGTCGCTGTTTTTCAGGCGAGGCCCTCATTTCCACTCCCCGGTACGCGTTCTTCGCGTCGGATACGTGATCACGCCTCCAGGCCCGGGACCACGGCGCTCTTGCCTTAAGGCGAAATGCCGATTCTAGTACGAGCCTGGCACCAAAGGTGTGGGAATCGAGCCTGGTACCGTACCGTGGTACCGTACCGCGAGGACGCGCTTATTCCGGTGGAACACCGCCGGACATGATGAAGTAGAGCAGGTCGAGGACTTCGACGTCGGTCAGGGGATCGAGCAAACCCTCGGGCATGCGCGAGAGGGGGCTGAGGCGCACTTTTTCCACCTCGTCGGCCTCGAATTCCAGTTTTTCCTCCGCGGGCGGCGCGCCATGGAACTGGATTTTTCCGTCTTCTCCGCGCACGACACGGCCCACCAGCAAGCGTTCGTCTTTGAGCAAGATCTCGGAGTCCTGGTACTGATCGGAGATGACGAGCGACGGTTTGACGATGGCTTCCAACAAGTCGGGCATGGAAAACCTGCTGACCGCGGTGGTCAGATCAGGTCCGGTGCTGCCGCCGGCGCCGCCTAGCATGTGGCAATCGGCGCAGCGAGCGCGGGCAAACGCTAGCCGGCCGTTGGAGAAGCTGCGCGTTCCCTTGGCGTTCTGCACGATCAGCGCGAGATCCTCCAGATCCCAACGCTCGTACGAACTGCGCGCGCTCGCCGCGGGCGGCAAGTCGATGGACGGGGCCGGGGCGGGCCGCGCGGCCATGGCCGCGTAGAGTTCGGCGGGCTCCTTGTCGACGATTCGCAGGGCTTCATCGACCATGCCCTGCAAATACAGGTCGAAGCTTGCTCCGCCGGCCCAGCTGGCGCGCGCTCGGCCAATCCAGCGGAAGTAACGCTCGCGCAGTGGATTGGTCCAGCCGACACGTGCAACGCGCAACGGCCACGCAAAGGCCAGTGCCCCTTGGGGGGTGGCTTGGCCTTCCATGCTCTGGACTCCGCGTGCAACGATGTCCGGATCCCCCAAGGCGACCAAGATCTCGCACAGCGTGCGATCGAATTCCAAGTCGCCGCTGGGAAATCGCGGCGAGAGTTGATTCAGCAAGGCCTCGCGCAATTCGTCCGCGGGCAAGCCGCGCCGAATCAGGGCCAATTGAATGGCCCGCAGGGCGTCGCGGCTGAGCTCGGGTGTCAGGACTTCGGGTTTGAGCGCCAGCACTGGATCCAGCACGGCCGTCAAGTCGAGCTTGTCGGTGGCGCGACACAGCGCAATGGCGGACTGGATCGTGGCCATGGCCGAGCGAGTTTCAGACGGCTCCAAGGCCAACGCGCCCCAGTTGGCGATCGGCTGGTGTTCCAGCGAGGTGCGTGCCGCATGGCGCACGAACTGGTCCGGGTGATCCAAGAGTTGTAGCAGGCTTTCGACCGGCACTTCCTCGTGCCCCTCGCCGTGGAACTGCTCGATGCCGATGCGGCGCCGGCGTAGATTGCGCGCTTCGAGGGCCTCAGGTTCTTCCTCGGTGGTCTCCGTTGGTTGAATCGCTTCACCGGTGTAGCGAATGCGATACAGGCCCGAGCGCGTCATGCGACCGCCGGTCGTGAAGTACATGGCGCCGTCCGGACCGAAGGCCAAGTCCGTGACGGGGAGCGGCCGGCCGCTGGCAAATTCCAGCGCCCTGCCGGTGTACGAAGCGCCCTTGGGGTTCATGGGCACCACCAGGATGCGGCCGCGGGCCCAATCGCAGGCGAACAGCGCTTCGCGCAGCGCGGGGGGAAAGCTCGACTGAGTACCGAACGCCACGCCGGTCGGAGAGCCGCCTCCGACATCGACGACGCTGGGGAGCGAATCGGGCACCCAAGCGGGGAATTTCCCCGAGCCATGGCGCCAGCCGAAATCAGCTCCGCTGACCAGGTGCAAAATGCGCGTCGGTCGGTACCAGGGTAGTCCCTTGTCCCACTCCATGTCCGAGTCGAAGGTGAACGCTTCGCCTGCCGGGCTGAAAGCCACGTCGTAGGCGTTGCGCATGCCGCAAGCGATCAATTCCCAGGCTGAGCCACCTGGGTTGGTGCGTGCGAGCCAACCGCCCGGGGCCAGGATTCCAACCGCATGCCCGTTGGGGTCGTCGGCGCGCGGCAAGAGTTGGTCCTCGCCCCAGACCTTGGGTACGCGCGATGCAATCAGCGGCGCGGGCAGGCGCGTGTGATTGCCGGCGATGACATACAGCGACTGGCCATCGGGCGACAGCACGACTCCGTGCGGTCCATGCTCGCCCGCCTCGCCTTGGAATTCGCTGAGTAGTTCGATCGAATCGAGCAGGTCGTCGTCGTTCGTATCGCGGGCGCGGTACAGGCCCATGGGACGTTCGGGAGTGCCTATCGCCACCACCACGTACAGCGAGTCGAAGGCCCACAAGAGCCCCTGGGCCTTGCCTAGGTCGATTGGAACTGCTTCGACCGAACGGACTCGATTTTGCGCCAGCGTGACGCGGTAGAGCCCCCCGTACTGGTCCGAAACGTAGATGCGTCCGACCGGATCGAAAGTCATCGCGACCCAGGAACCTTGCAAAGCGCGCGGAACGGAATACAGCAGTTCGGCCTCGTAGTCCGGCAGCAACTTGATTTCAGCCGGGTCCAGAGCTTGAGCGCTTAGGTACGAACCGGCGGCCGGAAGCACGCCCCAGGGTTGCGCGCCGAGGCGCCCTAGTTCCACGGCGCCGCCGGCGGCGTTTTCCGCTCCCGGCGTGTCGAGCCAGTTCGCGGGCGGCTGCGTGGAAGCTGCGCTCCAACTGGAATCGGTCACGATGCGGCGCCGAGTGCCATCCTCTAGGCGCATGTCGAAGGTCAATTGCACACCCGACCGGCCCGAACCGTTCTTGGCCCGGATTTCGAACTTGTGCAGCCCGACTGGCAGCCCGTCCGGCAGTTCGACCCACATGGGCTTTTGCCAATCGTCGCTCTCGAACACCAGTTGGCCGTTGATGCGTACGTCGCAGGCGTCGTCCCCCGAACCCTCGATGCGCACGTAGGTCGCGCGCGTGGCCAGGGGAACTTTCTTGCCGAACCAGGCCTGGTCTCCGTCGCGCGGCTCGGTGCGGGTCCAAATCCAGCGCGCTTGGCCGACCTGATCCGACGTCGCGGCCGAGGAGAGTGTGCGCAATTCCAGATTGCGGAATTCGACCTGCATCGGGTCGCCTTCGTGGAGTTGCAGCGCGAGCAATCCTTGCGGCGTGAACTTGGCCAAATCGCGGTCCAGGAACGTACACATCGGATAGCCGTTGAGTTCCAGGTCCACGCGATTGCCAATCGCTCGGATCGTGTACTGATTCCACTGCTCAGGCCGAACCACGCCGTTCAACTGGTCGGAGTCCGCGAACTCGGTCGCGCGCATCACGTTGTTGTCGAACCAAGTGGCGAACTGTCCGCGCATGGCAAGGATGCCGCGGCCGCCGTGCTCGAACAGGCAGCCAGTCCAGTTGGGGCCGTCCTCGATATCGGCTTGCAGCCCTTGGACGGCGTGCGGCGCGCTGCCGGAGCTGCGCACGTGCACACCCGAGTTGCCGCCGCGGATGCGGTACTCCAGCCGCAATTCGAAATCGCGTAGCACGCCGCCCTTCCATACCAAGTAGGAAGATTGCAGCAGGGGGTTGGCGCTGGTGGTCTGGCCGAAGATGACGCCGTCCTTGACCGACCAATAGCTCGTGTCTCCCTCCCAGCCGTCCAGATTCGTGCCGTTGAAGGGGCGAACCACGGAGCCGATGGTCGCGGGCTGAGCATTGCCGGCGGCCTGACAAGGCTGGAAGAGCCAAAGGAAAAGGGAGAGCAACATGAGTGATACGCCAGCAGTTTGCCTTAGGAATGCGCGGCTGCAAAACGGATGCGTCGAGGCGTCATCAATCGTTTCAGTCCCAATAGGAAGGTGGCGGCACGAAGTGCACCTGGATGCCGAACCAGTCTTCCTCGAAATCGTCCTCGCTGCCTTCCACGTGCATGAAAAACGGGCCCATGGCTCCCAGGGGCGACCACCACCAGCGCAAGCCGAGGCTGAAGTAGGCCGCGCTCTGGTCGCTCGCTTGCAAGGAGTCGAGTCCATCCTCCCGGTCGACCCACATGGCGCCGCTGCGAACAACCATCGACAGCGGCAGCTCGAACAGGTCCCAAGTCAGGCGCCCTCCGGCTCCGAAGCGGTAGGTCTGGGCGTGCTCGTCCAGGCTCGAGGCGATCACGTCGTGGTTCGAGTAGGAGGCCAGGAATTCGAATCCGACCCGCACGGCGCTCCGGCCGAAGTCATGGCCGCCGGAAATGCCGTAGCCGGGCGCGTCGTCGAGCTCGGAAGCGCCGGAGTCAGTCTCTTCGAGCTCGACCACTCCGACTTCGAGTTCGAGCCACTCCGCGTGCCGGTCGTGCTCGGGAAACGGACTGTGGCAGGCGCCAGCAAGAATTGCGGCGACCAAGCTCGAAATCACGGCTACGAGGCAGCGCACAGCCTATATAGCTTACGCCATGGGTCGCCAGACACCCTGAGAACCCGGCTCCCTTAGGAACGCACCCGGCCAATGCCGGCGATCAGGGCAGGAAAGACTTGCGGTTTGCGAGCTTCTTGGGCAGGTACTCTTCGATCACGAAGTTGAGTCCCCACTTGGCCAAGGCTTGCTGCTCGGCGCGCACGCCCATGTGCAACATCTGTTCGATGGCCTTGATCCAAGGCTTGTGGGCCACGAAGAACGGGTCGTTCTTGAGGGCGTCCTTGGCGCGCTTGATGTCCACTTCTTGGAGCTTGTGGGTCGCGTCCTGGAGCTTGAAATCGATGATGTCCTGCGGGGTCACCCCCAAGTATTGCGCTTGGGGCACGCAGAAGAATCGATTGATGTGGGCGGCGTTGCCCGAGCCGACCTTGAGGGTGCGGTAGATGTTGGCGATGCCGTAGGGGTCGCAGTCGACGAAGGCGTACACCGGGATCTTCTTTTCATCCGCCAGCCGGCGCACGAAGCGACGCGTGGCGCGCGTGGGCACGCCCGAGGTCTCGATCAGGATGCAATCGGCGCTCTTCCAGAACTTGTGGTTGTTGAGGCGCTGGAACATGCCGCCCGTCTCGATGGCCAGGATGAACTTGGCGTCGGTCTTGAAACCTAGGTGCTCGACCGAGTGGGGGATCGAATAACTTCCCGAACCAAAGCCGGTGCAATCGATTTCGAGCGGCTTGCCGGTTTCGCTGTCGGTGTCGATCACGACCAGGTTGCCGGCCACCGACCCACCGTGCTCCTCGGGGTAGTACCGCAGCTGTTCGCGCGAGAGCCCATCGAGGCTCGCCAGCGCCTCGATGTCATCCATGACCGCGTCGGATTCCGGCTGCTCGTTGAATTTGCAGTCGCCCCAGTTCTTGGAGACGTAGTAGGCCTCCCGCTTGGTGGCAAAGTCGTTGTTCTCGACCATCTCCTTGCTGATCGACATCAAGCGCAAGGTCTGGGCGAACGGTTTGACCGTGTTGACCGACAGCGCGCGCTTCTTGCGGCCCGTGCCGAGCTGGAAGTAGCCGACCTTGGCTTCGTACTTGACGTTGCCTAGGGAGCGTTCGGGAAATGACAGCTCGGGCAGGGAACGCTTGTCGATCAACGTGCGCACGCGCTCGGCGGTGCTGGTGATCAGCTTGAGCGTCTTTTGATCGAGCGCGTCGAGCTTGCGCGGGGCGCGCTTGATGGGCTTGGGCGTGGGTTCTTGCTTGGCCATGATGGGTGTGTGCCGTTCGTTCTAGAGCATCCAGGTCGGTGGCTCAAGGCGCACGCTACTGGCAGTTCGTGCTGTGCGCACCAATGCCCGCTGCACTACTTGGGCGCATCGGTCGCCGCCGCGTTTGTCGCGGGCAGCAGTTGCTCCGTGGCCAGCAGGGCCAGCAGTGGGGCGCTGTTCCAGGCCGCACGCGGCGCCTCCAGCCCTTGTTCGTCCAAGGGCTTGTCGCCGCAGGTTTGGAGCGTGCCGGCCGGGATGCCCTGTTCGATGCCCGACAATTCGAGCGTGAGCGTCAGTTGGCCGTCGCCTGAGAGCTCCGCTTCGACTACGCCAGGGAGCTTGCGCACGGCTTTCAGGAGTTTGTCGGCCTGCTTGGCAGGCGGCGGCGGCGCCAGCTTCCAGGTGAATTTCTCGCGCACCAACTGACCCAGGGTCCCGCCTCCGTACGGCTCGTACAACTTCGCGTAGCGATGGGCGATCTCCTGCGCCTTGATGGCACCGGGCTCGACGTAGAACTGGCTCCAGGAGCCCACCGTTTCGAACCAAGCGATCTTGCCCGAAATGCCCATCACCAAATCGCGCGTGGTCAGGTTGAAGCCGGCGATGTTCGTGCTCGTGGGTTCGTCCTTGCGGCCGACGAAGGCCGTGCAAGCCAGCGCGTGCACCTGGCCTCCAGCGCGCTTGACCTGCGCGGCCAGCTTCTTGGGTTCCAGACTCGGGGGCGCCTGTACGGCCAGGAAGGCATGCCCGGGTCGGGCCTGAGTGACCCGCGGGCCGTACAGGATCGCGGCGCCCACTTCGCCCAGGCCCGCTTTGAGCTTGCCCATGTCCGGCTCATCGGTGTCGACCTGGAAGTAGTGCACCAGGTACTGGGGTTCGACGGGTTGGTAGATCTCGCCCGCCGCGCGCGCGGCGGGCCGAGCATCTTGCGCCGCTCGCGCAGCGGCGACCAGTCCCAGCGACAGCCCGACGAGCACGGCGAATTTCATGGGAATTGACCTGTTAGACCTTGCGGCTGCGCTGCAATACGTCTTCCAGGGTCTTGACCGTGCCGTCGCGCTCGGGGTCGCTCAGGTCCAAGATCTCTTGCAGGGCGATGCCGATGTGCGGGATGTACTTCTCGATGTAGGAGCGCTTGTTGAATTCCGATTGCAGGCGCTTGCCCTTGCGGATGTAGCTGCCCACGCGCCGTCCGCATTCCTGCACGCCGAGCTTGATTTCGCGCAGGATCTCTTCGTAGGACGCGATGGCTTCCTTCGATTCGGACGTGAACGGCACCCACACGCTGGCGATGTGCACCAGGATTGCCATGGGGCCGATGGGCAGCGCGCCCTTGGGTTGCTGCAGGCCGTAGCTCTTCCAATTGGTTTGGATGACGCCCTTGGTGATGGCGCAGGCAGACTGCTGGTAGAGCAGGGGCACGCGGTTGGCAAAACGCAGCACCCGCACGGGCTCGTCCGCGTTGCCCACCAAGTCCTCGGTCGCCACGACCGGTCCCTTGCGCTTTTGGATGCGACCTTCTTCGGTCAGCTCTAGGCCCACGCCACCGGGTTTGCCGTAGGCGATGCCGACTTCGATTTGAAACGGATTGCCGCGGTAGACGGCGGCCGGACGCGTGACCGCGGCATAGAAATCGGCCTCGACTTCTTTTTTCAAGCCCAGCAGCACCAACTCCTCGCCGATGGGCGAGATGCAGTCGGTGGGCGGAGCCATGATCTTGGTCTTGGCGATCGAGGCATGCAGCGCGGCCGCTTCCTCGCGGGCGATGCGCGCCGGATGGGCTTTGCTGGAGAGCTTGGCTTGTTTGCAAATCTCCTCGGCCACCTTGGGCCCCACGCGTACGAATTCTTCCTGCAAGAAGCCCGACAGCGTGCGGCTTTCGGTCAAATTGAGCATGCCGATCAAGCGGCCCAACTCGACGCCGTGGGGGTGCGGCTTGATCTCGATGGTCGCCGCGGGCAGGGACTTGGTGTTGCGCGCGTACTCGAACTTCTCGCCGCCCGGGTCCTGGTACAGGAGCGTCAAGTGCGGATTGGCGATGGCCGTCTGCTTCAAGTACATGTCGACCGAACGCAGGCCCTTTTGGTACTTGGCCTCCATTTCGATTTCGACGCGCGTGCCGTGGTCCTTTTCCCACTCGACCTCCTTGCTGCCGTGCACGTCCGGTTGGTTCTTGGCCGTATCGACGGCCAGATAGAACTCGTGCGCTTTGGCGCGCTTGCCGGTGCGCGAAACGACGCGCGCGGGTTTGCCGGTCGTGAGCTGTCCGTACATGACCGCGGCCGAGATGCCGATGCCCTGTTGGCCGCGGCTTTGGGACAGCTTGTGGAACTTCGAGCCGTACAGCAGCTTGCCGAAGACCTTGCCGATCTGGGCTTCGATGATGCCGGGGCCATTGTCTTCCACCGCCATGCGGAAGCGGTCCTCGCCGGTGGCGGAGATCTCGACTTTGATTTCGGGCAGGATGCCCGCTTCCTCGCAAGCGTCGAGCGAGTTGTCCACGGCTTCCTTGACGGCCGTGAGCAGGGCCTTGAGCGGCGAGTCGAAGCCCAGCAAATGGCGGTTCTTGGTAAAGAACTCGGCCACGGAGATATCGCGCTGCCGCGCGGCCATGTCTTGGGCCGAGCGGCGGCCGTGGGCTACCGCGCCCGAGTTGCCGCCATCCTTCGCGCCATCCTTGGATGTCGCCTTCGAACGCGCGTCCTCAGCCGGCTCGGCGCCGGATTCGAACAGCGGCAGGTCCGGCGGCGGTTCCACTTGGGGCTGGGCTTGGTCTTGAGACTTGGGCTTTCGCTTGGACTGTGCCGCTGGCGTCTTGGTTGCGGCCGGCTTGGCCTTGCGCGGCTGGCGACTAGGCCCCTGGCTGTATTGCACCGGTTCGTCGAACAAAGTGGCCGATGCCTTGGCTCCCGCTTTCATGATCCCCCGCGTTGCATGAACAAAACTGCTGAATGGAGCCCTTGCTTACGCAAGCAAAGGCCGCGATGCAAGCTGCCCCTTGCGCAAAAAAGCGCCTTGGACCTAGAAGATCCAGTGCGCCGCGGCCCACAGGCCACAGGCCAGAAGCAACATCTTGGGCGCGGAAGTCAGGCAGCCCGCCGCGAGGAAACGCTTTTGCAAGCTGCCCGCACAACTGGGGCAAACGCGCGGCACGGGCTGGGGCAATTCGGCCCGGCAGTGCGGGCAATGGCGCGTCTGGATCAGTCGCGGCATTCTTGAGTCTCCATGGCGATGGCGCGCGGCCGGTAGTCGCCGCGGCACAAGTCTAGGCGCGCTGCGCGCATTTGAAACTCGCGCAGGGCCGGCTCCAGTTCATTTCCGGGCTCAAAGCGGCACTCCCGGGTCAGGTACTGGGCACAGGCGCCCTGCGGCAGGCCCCAAACGCGACTGGCCTCGCGCGCGAGCGCATCGATTTCCTGGCGCCCGCGCTGGCGAGCGGCCTCGATGCTCGCGCATTGCTCGCCCGTGGGCTCGAAGCCTGCGCGCGCGATCCACACCGCGAACACGAACGGCAGCCCTGTCTCCTCAGTCCAGGCCGCGGCCGGATCGAAGCTGGGCGGGGGTGCGGCGGACAGGCGCCGCAAGAGCGCCGGATCGCCGATTTCCAGCCAGGCGTCGCAGCTTTGGCCCTGGCCGCTACCTTCGGAAAAACGGATGCGCTCACCGGATGGCGCGGCCCGCGACGGCAAGACGATCTGAACCAGGGCCTGAGCAGTGCGACTGGTCGGATCCAGATCGACGCGGCGAACGCGTTCCAGCGGCTGCTTCAGGAAGACTTGCACGCTGGCGATCTCGCCCTTGGCCGCCACGGCCGGGCCCGCCAAGTAGCTGTAGCCGGGCTGGCGAAACAACTCGATCGAACTCACCAGCGCCACATCGAGCGTGCCCGCGCGCAGGCGTTCGACCAGGCGCGCAGGCACGGCGTGTTCGAACGCGATCCGTGGATCGGATTCCAGTCCGGCCGTCAGGGGGCGCGCGACCAAGTAGGGCGGTGCGCCCGCGCGCATGATGGTTGAGGAAGCCAAGCACGCCCAGCATGAGCCCGGGCGCCCCGGCTTGCAAAGCGCTTTCGCGCCGGCGCAGCCAAGCGGCCCGGTACGCCGTAAAAGGTGGCTCAAAAGAGGCTGTCCAGCGACCCTGTCATGCGCCTGCAAGCGCGCCGGTCTGGACACGGCGCGAGCGGCCCGGTCTGCTAGCGCGCGTGCACTCGGCGGTATTCAAGGCGCCCCTGTTTCCCGCCCACGAGCTTTTGGACAGCGGGGCAGGCGAAAAGCTCGAGCGTTTCGGCGAGCGCGTACTACGCCGCCCCGACCCCCAGGCGCTGTGGAATCCGCGCGACGAGGCCGTGTGGCGCACAGCCGACTGGCGCTTTGAGCCCGCTCGCGCCAGCGGCGGCCAGCGCGGCCAGTGGCTGAGCCAGGCTTCATCGCGCGAACTCGACTTGGAAGCGAATGCCGGCGCGTGGAGCATTCGCTTCGGCGCCGCCACGGCCGTGCTGCGGCCCACTGCCTTCAAGCACGTCGGAATCTTCCCCGAGCAGGCCTCCAACTGGGTCTTCCTGCAGCAAACTCTGGCGCGTATCGACGCACGTCCGGCGCGCGTATTGAACCTGTTCGGCTACACCGGGGTCGCCAGCGTGATCGCGCTGCAAGCGGGTGCCCAGGTGACCCACGTCGATGCATCCAAGACTTCCCTGGCCTGGGCGCGCGAGAACTTGGTGGCCAGCGGACTAGCGCCGGATGCGATGCGCCTGATGCTCGACGACGCGCTTGGCTTTGCGCGCAAGGCCGCGCGCCGAGGCGAGCGCTACGAGGTCATCTTGGCGGATCCGCCTCACCACGGCCGAGGACCGCGCGGGGAAGAGTGGCAGTTCGAAGAGCACGTCGCCGAGCTGGTACGGCTGCTCGAAGAACTGCTCGCTCCCAAGGCGTGTTTGATTTTTTCGACCTATGCCTTTGGGTTTTCGCCCCTGGGCCTTGCGAGCTTGCTCCAGCGCACGGGCCAGGTCGAGGCGGGGGAGTTAGCTTTGCTGGAAGCGCCGCTAGCCGCGGGCGCAAAAGGCGCGCAGGCCGCGCCGCGGGCGCTCGCCTGTGGCGCTTGCGCTCGCGTGGCGCGCGGCGTGGATCTCTCGGGACTCTCGCTATGGAGCTAGAGGTGCTGCACGCCGACAATCACGTGCTGGCCGTGATCAAGCCGGCGGGGCTAGCCGTGGCCCCGGACGAAAGCGGCGATGAGAGTTTGCTCGACCAGGCTCGCGAGTGGCTGCGCCGCGAGCGCAAGAAACCGGGGCAGGCCTTTATCGGCCTGGTGCACCGCTTGGATCGACCGGTTTCGGGCGTGGTCGTGTTCGGAGCCACCAGCAAGGGCGCGGCGCGACTGTCCGAGGAGTTTCGCCAAGGCACGGCCCGGAAGACCTACTTGGGGATCGGCTCGAAGCCGCTGACCGAGGGACCAAAAACCAGCGGCCAATGGGACGCGTGGCTGCTCAAGGACGCCGCGCGCAACCAAGTGCGGGTCTGCACAGACCAAGAACCCGGCGCCAAACTGGCGCGCACGCGCTGGTATGCGCGCGCGGGGCAGCAACTGGAGACCTGGAGCGGAGCTTTGACTCCGACGTATTTTCGATTCGAGCCGCAGACAGGCCGTTCCCACCAATTGCGCGTGACGGCGGCCAGCCTCGGTTCGCCGCTTTTAGGCGATCTGCGCTACGGAGCCAAGGAGGCCTTGCCCGATGCTTCGATCGCGCTGCACGCCAGCTGTCTGGAAGTGCTCCACCCCACCTCGCGGCAGCCACTCGTTCTAAAGGCCCCGCTGCCCAGCGCGCCGTGGTGGCGTGCGTTCGTGGACCCAGGCAGCAGCGGCGCATGAACTCGGGCAGCACTCGTTCCAGGACCAAACGCCTGGCCATTCGTTTTGGATTGGCCCTCGTCAGCGCGCTCGTGGCCGGCGAAGTCACGGCGCGCGTTTGGCTGGGCGAAACGTTCGTCCAAGGTGCCCATACCGGGCCGCCGCAGGCCTTGGTCGGCAAGCCGGATCCCGATCTAGGCTGGGTGCTGCGCGGCAACTCGAACTTCGAAGTCGCGGGCAACGGCTTTCGCTACCGGGTCCGAACCAATTCGCGCGGCTGGCGTGACCAGGAGCGCAGCTTCGAAAAGCCAGCCGGCCAAAAGCGTGTTGCCGTGCTCGGCGATTCAACCGCGTTTGGTTGGGGCGTCGACCAGGAAGATATGTGGAGCGCCCAGCTCCAGGAGCTGCTTGGGCCCGGCGTCGAGGTGCTCAACTTTGCCGTCCCGGGCTATTCGACCGATCAGGAACTGTGGGTGCTCGAGCACGAAGTCGCGCGCTACGACGTCGACATCGTTCTCTTGGGGGTGGTGCTCAACGACATCTTGGGCAACGACAATCCGCGCATCCACGACATGCAAAAGGCTCATTGGGTCAAGGATGCCGGCGGACAATGGACGCTGGCCGATCATCCCGTGCCCGGCGCGCGCGCGACCATTTGGACCACGTTGCGCCACGCGCGCCGTTCGCTGGCGCGCTACTTGGCACTGGCCAAACTGCCCGATCGGCGTTTGCCCCGCCACGTGCGCACACCGCTGGACCAGCCGGGCACGGCGGAGCGTCTGCGTCAGGTGTTCGATGCCTTGGCGGACACGCATACTGCCAGCGGCATGCTGCTGGAGCGATTCTCCGCCGCTTGCCGGCGCATGGACGCGTCGCTTGTCGCCTTCGTGATTCCGCACCAGCACGATCGCTACCTGTACGACCCGCTCGCCAAGCGTACGGAAACCGAGCCCTTCACGGGAACCGGTGAGTTCACGACCTACGCCACACGCCAGCTCCAGCGCGCGGGGACGGCGGCTGGCTTCCAAGTCGTATCGCTCGACGCAGCCTTGCTAGCCGAGACCACCCGCGGCGTGAACCTGGACTGCGGCGACGAACACCTGAACGCGCGCGGCAATCAGGTCGTGGCGCTCGAGCTTCGCCGCGAGGTGCAGTCGAATATGCCACGGCAAGGAAACTAGCTCATCATCTTGTCGGTCGGCGCGCTTCGGAAGAGCTCGATCTGGTGCGGGCACCCAGAGCCTTTCACGGGCGGCAAGTCCAAGCAAGGTCCATTCCGTAAGACTGGCGTTTCCGGGTTTCGTGTGGGTAGCCCGCTGCGACCGCGGGCAGGCGACCGGGCAGCCGGGGCCGGCAGATGATCGCCCTGAAACCGCAGACCGCGTCGGAACCGAACGCCCCACTACGTTCCAGGCCCAGAAACGAGGGGTGTGAGTCCCCGGAGGAAGCCCCGCGCCAGCGAAAGGGGGCCGACTTCGGGGGCGGACACCCCGGGCGAGCCGCCGTTCACCCACACAAGATCCTGAAGCCCCTTGAAAACGTTGTCTTCTTGGCAACGCCATCCGAGGGATGGGTCATTTTCAAGTACGCTTGAGGTTAGACTGCCGGCATCAGAGTCCGCTAGGGACGATCTCTTGTCTTTGCCGGTAACTGGGCGAAATGGCGACGTATATGACTGCCGTGTAGCGGTTACTAGGGAGCTATAGGCGTGATGACCACAAGGTATACAGGTAGCAACCAGCCGAGATCGCGAGGCTGGAGGGTTGCGCTTCAATTCATAGGTATCTGCCTGGCGGTGCTGTGCTGTCTTTGTATCGGTTTGGAACTGAGTCCGTGGCATCAGGGATCTGTCGAGGCCGATCTGATTCGCGAGCCTTCTGTTACGTCCGATTCGCCGACAGAAATTTCTGAACTGGCTCAGAGTGCCAGAGTGGCTGTGCAGGATTCCAGCGCAACTACGGAGGAGCCCAGCAACGAAAGTCGTGCTCCTGCAATCGAAGAAACGCGAGTATCTGGAATCGTCATGGGGACCGATGCGGAGTATATCGGAAGCATGACCGTCTCAGCATCTGTCACGGATTCCGAGTCGCGGCGTAGTGTTTGGAGTGGGGCGTGCCAGACTGACAAAGATGGATCATTCATTCTCCTCGTCGATGGACTAGAGGTGGGGAACTGCTACGACCTGAGTTTTGCCGGGCAGAATGAGCTGTGGTCGATACTGCCCGGATATGAACAGATCGTAGTTGGTTCGGAACATTCGCATGATGTCGTTCTGGTCGCGGCCCGGCGTTCGATGCATGTTCGCGGTGTCATGGTGGACTCTATAGGAAGGGGGCTTGAGGGCGGCTTGGTGTGGGCGTACGGGAGCAAGGAGGTGCGTACTGGGCCTGGCGGAGTTTTTCAGTTTGACGCTGTAGTGACTGCAGACAAGGTCGTGCTGAAATTCAAGGGTACCGAGTCGTTTTGCACCCCTCCAGCGACGCTCAAAGTGGCCGTCAGTTCCGAGCAACAACTCGCAGGTGTGATCGAGGGTGTACGCCTGAATTGGGACGGTGCCTGCGAGAGGCAAGTTCTGGTGGTCGACGGCGAGTCAAAGGCGATTTCCGGAGCTGTGGTTACACTTGATGACTGCAGTTGGGTTTCGGGATCCGACGGCCGGTGCCGGGTTTCAGCGCTCCATGGAATGGAGCGATCCATAGACGTCGTTTGTTCCGGTTACGCAAGAACGACAGACTTGCTGCCGGATTGCAGTTCCGAAGAGTTAGAGACTACTGTTCGATTGGTCGCATACCTGCCTCGGCGTGGGCAGGTGGTTGACGATCGGTCGGCTGGCATACCTGGAGTCCGTGTCCGATGGTATTTGGACCCCCACCCACAGGCCATTGCTGCAGGGTACGCGATTTCCGATTCTGGCGGATTTTTCAACTTTGGTGTGCCGATAGGTTCAAACGTAATTCTGCACGGCGTGGCGCCGGATGGTCGAACCGCTACGTCATCCGCACTGGACCACGGCAAGCCTGGCGCTACGAGACTGGTCCTTCAGGATTGGGGTAAGCTTACAGGCCGGGTGATGGATGAGAATGACCTAGTCGTACGTGGCGTAAGGGTAGTGGCCAACAGAATCGACCGTTATGAGCACCAATCGCCAGCGGCAATAACGAACAACTATGGCGAATTCAGTCTCAAAACCAGCAAGAACGGTCAGTACCGGGTTTCTGTATTTGGTCCATTTCGCATGAATGAAGAAGTTGTAGACTTTTCTGGCTCAAACGTCACAGTTCGTGTGTCTAAGCCGGTCGCTCTTGTCAAAGTGCGTATAGCCGATGAGCATGGTGCACCCATTCGACAGTTTGAAATTAGACTAACGTCCGAGTCTAGTGGATTCACATTTCCGGGAGGCGAATCGTGGCTAGCGGTAGTGGACGGCCCCGAATTTGTTTTTAACTGTGGGAAGCAGGGTCCGTTGGGAAGTAAGTGGGTCGTCGAGGCAAGAGCGGCCGACGCCGGTCACGGCAAGGCTACGGTAACAGCCCACCATGATTCACAGCGCTGCGCTTCCGTTGTTCTTACGCGGCGGTAAATATCTCGCTCTGCTGGCTGTCTTGCGTTCCATTGGTGTGCACCGAGATGAACTGGTAGTGGCGTTCTTGCCCTGGGCAACTAACCCCCGCGCGTGCGCCGCGGCGCGCCGCCAACGCGCAGCCTGCGCACCTCGGTCTTGGTGAGCGGACGCAGCTTGCCGCTCGGCAAGTCGCCCAGCTCGACTGGACCGATCGCCACGCGGCGCAATTCTTGCACCTTGCTGCCGACGGCGGCGAGCATGCGCCGCACCTGCCGATTGCGGCCTTCGGTGATCGCAAGCTCGAACACGCAGTAGCCGTTGTAGTCGCGAAACTCGCTCACGAATGCCGGACGGGTGGGGCCGTCGTCCAAGACCACGCCGCGCTCCAGGTCCGCGATGGCAGCGGGTCCGATGGACGGGGCCGCGCGCACGCGGTAGCGCTTTTCTAGCTCGCTTTCGGGCGCGGTAATGCCGCTCGCCCAGTCGCTGTCGTTGGAGAAGAGCAGCAGCCCGCTGGTGTCCTGGTCCAAGCGGCCGACCGGCGCGACCCACGTGGCTTGGCCCTCAAGCAAGTCGTACACCGTCTTGCGCTGCTTGGGGTCGCTGGAGGTCGTCAGGTAGCCCTTGGGCTTGTGCAGCGCCAAGTACACAGCTTCGGCGGCGCTCAAGACGCGGCCGTCGAGCTCGAGGCGTGCGCCGGCCGCGCGCAGCCACAGGTCCGGATCGCGCACGACGCGCCCATCGAGTGTCACGCGTCCGGCCAGCACGAATTCACGCGCGCTGGCGCGCGAGCAAAGCCCCAGCCGAGAAATCATGCGTTCCAGCGTGCGCCGCTGCGCCCCGTCGTTTCCACCGGACAAAGAACCCATGGCCGCAGCTCAGGATACGGCGGCCCGCGCCAGGCGCAGCGGGCTCAAATCGCGCTTTCCAGCTGCGCGCGTTTCCAGGCCGGTCCAAAGGCCTGGCCCAGCCGCAGGATGCGCTGCAGGAGCTCGGGGTATTCCCAGCCGGCCGCGCGCGCTGCCTGGGCGAATTCCCCGTCCACGGCGATGTCCGGATTGGGATTGGCTTCCAGGACATACAGCTGACCGGAATCCGTCAGGCGAAAGTCGATGCGTCCATAACCCGAAAGCCCCAGCACGCGGTAGACCGCCAGTGCCAGTTCCTGAACTTTGGCCTGCAATCGCGCGCTCAACCCGCGAGCGGGTACGGAGTCGATCGCGTGGCGCGCCTGGTACGCGGCCGACCACTTGACCCGCTGGGTAGCGATGCGCGGCGCGCCCCGCGGCCAGCGGTCGAAAGCCAACTCGAAGGTGGGCAAGGTTTCCAGCCGTTCGTTGCCCAGGATGCCGACGTACAGCTCGCGGCCCTCGATGTACTCTTCGACCAGCACGTCCACGCCGTATTGCTCGTGCATGAAGCGCACGCGCTGCGCGAGCTTGGCCGGACTGGCAACGACCGATGCCTGGGAAAGGCCCAGGGACGCGTCCTCGTTGGCGGCTTTCACCACCAATGGGTACGCAAGCGGACCGACGTGCCGCGTGCCACGCCCCAGCGGCAAGACCGCGAAGCGCGGCGTGGGGATGTCGTGGAAGCACAAGAGCTTCTTGGCCAGGGCCTTGTCGCGGGCCAGCAAGGTGCCGCGCGGATTGCAGCCCGAATAGGGGCAGCGCATGAGTTCCAAAAAGCTGATCACGGCAGCCCCGTAGCCGGTGTGGTCGTGGAACTCTTCGAGCAAATTGAAACACAAGTCCAAAGGCTGCTCGGTGAGGGCCTGAGCGAGCACGGAAAGATCGTCGCGCACTCCCAGGCAGCGGGTCCGGTGTCCCAAGCTGTGTAGACCCTGGAGCACGTCGAATTCGGTTCGCCAGGGCGGGTTCTTGCGTGCCGTCCCGGCCTGAAGCTGGCGTTTGTCGAGCCCGGGCGGCACCAGGTCGGCGTGCATCAAGACCAGGATGTTTTGCGGCACCGGCGGCGCGGCTGGGCCCGCGTGACGGGAGCTGGCGCGCAGCGGCGACGCTAGGGGGGAAGACGCCTTGGCTACCCCCGCTGGGCCGCGTTGCGCGTGCTTGGCCTTTGGTGCCATGCCGTTGACCCTAAGTAACGGTTCGGTGCGCTTCAATGCCCCAGCCGGTGCAAATGCGTACTCATGAAAAGTCGGGGTATAGGCGTGGGCTTGTACTGGCGGTTGGACTTGTCAGAATCCGAAACTACGCCATGGTCGAGATCAACTCCGCGCTCACGAACGCGCTGGCCGAAATCGGGCGCGCGACGACTCCCGCAGAGCTGGAGCGCCGCGGCGTCAAGAAGCTACGTTCGGTGGGGCTGGCCGAAATCTCGCTGCTCATCGAGCGCGCGGTGAACCAGACCTTGATCGAGCGCACGCTGTCGGTCACCAGCCCCAAGGAGCTGGCCGAATACGTCGATCAAGCCACCCGCGAGTTCACGCGTCAGGCGCACAACCTCCAGAGCTTGGCGGATTCGCGCGCGCTCTTGCAGGATCACCGCAAGACCGTTCAGCTCGAGCTGGATCGCTTGCGCGCGGACCTGGCGTCGAGGCGCGGATTCGCAGAGTCGCGGGAGCCCATATCCGCGGCGGAAGCACTGGGACTCGAGCCCGGGCAATTGCGCAAACTGATCGATGCCCGGCTTCAAGCTCTGGCTGCTGCCGCGAGCTCGGCGCCCGAAGACTTGGCGTCACGCACCGCGGAAGCACTGCAGGCCTTGTTCGAGCAGCTCTCCGGCCAAGCGTTGGGCGAGCAGCGGCGCAAGTACGACTTGGAACTCGACCAACTCGAGCGCCGCATCGCCAAGCTGATCCAAAGCCTGGAGCAAACCGAGAAGGCATTGGCGCACCTGCAGCACTTGGTGTCGCTCGATCCTGGACTGGAGTCGATCTACAAGACCGTGCAAGGTCTGGATCCGAACGAGGGCGACAACCGCACCAAACAAGCCGTGCTCGAAAAGGTGTTCCTGGAGAACATCGAGCTCAGGAAGTTGCTCGCGGGACCCGTCCAGGCCTAAGGTCGCCGTCGGCGCCGATCGGAAGCGGGCGGCCCCGCCGGCACACCGTCCCAGAGATGGGACGAAAGACCGGAGCGCTACTGCGGACTCGGACGGGCGGTCGACGAACCCCGGGCATGCTCTCGCGCCTTGCTCCCGGATTGATGATTGCGCTGTTCGTGGCGGCGCTGCTGGCCTCCCTGGGGGTCGTCACGCAGCCCGATCCCACTGGCCTGTATGGGCCCGCGCGCCAAGCTCTGTCGCGTGCCGACGCGGACTCGCTGCGAGCCGTGGAGTTCTTGCCCGCCAGCCACGTCACGGACGGCAGCATCGACTACACCGCGCACTTGCAACGAGCGATCGACGCAGCCGCGGGCAAGACCTTGGTGCTGCCGCCTTTTCCGATCCGAATCTTGCCTCAATCGCAGGACGAGCAGAACTCGGGGCCGGGCCTGGTCATTCGCACACCGCTGTGCATGCAAGGCACGCGTCAGAGCGTGCTGCAGGCGGACCAGAGCGGATTCTGCGTGCTAGCAGTGGAACACACCGAAGGCGTATTGCTGGAGGGCTTTTCCATTGCAGGTGCCACGGGTGGGCCCTGCTCCATGCTGACGGCCTTGATCCGCGTGCAAGACACGAGCGACATCGTCTTGCGCGACCTGCGTTTGGCTGACAGCAGCGGACCGGCTGTCGTTCTGGAAAGCAGCCAAGGAGCGCGTGTCGAGCGCTGCGTCATCGAAGGCGCCGCCGGGGCCGGCATCTCCCTGTCGCAGTGCCAAAGCGCCTGGGTGGAAGCCAATCTGGTGCGCGGCATGCGCGGCTTGATTGGAAAAAACGGCAAGCAAGCGGGCAGCGCGATCGAATTGCTCGGTTCCAAGGACGTGCTGTGCTCGCGCAATCTGCTCGAAGGCGGCGCGGGCGCGGGCATCCTGATCAACTCCGCCAACCAGTCGCTGGCGCCGGCTCGAATCACGCTCAGCATGAACATGATTCGCGACTTTGCCAATCCGCACAATCCACTCTCTTCGTGCGGTATCCAATTGCTCAACGGAGCCCAGGAGCATGGCACGTCGGTGGTGGTCTCGGCCAACCGCATCGAAAACTGCGGCGTGCACGGCTTGTGGATCGACGGACACGACGGCGTGGTGATTCAAGACAACTGGATCGGCTCCAGCGAATGGTCGGGAATCGCGCTCGCCCGTGTACACGGTGCCCTGGTGGTCGACAACACGGTCTGGAATTCGAACACCGCCGCGCTCGCTGGGCAGGCGGGCATTCTGTTGCAGGAGCACAGCTCAGGCGTGATGCTGCGCGGCAACCACTGTGCGAATCTGGCCGCGCTGGGCAGCGCGCCGGCAGTGCCCGCCTGGCTCGATCAATCCCCGCCGGGGCACAATCACGTGGACGTCGCCGCGAGCGCTTCGCCCGACCAGATCACGCGATAGAGCGTATCGCGCTCGATCGGGATTCGTCCGGCAGCTCGAATCCAGCGCACCAGTTCCTCGCGCTCGACATGCTGCGGAGTCGTCGCGCCCGCATCGTGGTAGATCTTCTCCTCGACCACCGTGCCGTCGACGTCGTCGGCGCCAAAGTCCAGCGCGGTTTGAGCCACGGGCACGTCCATCAAGATCCAATAGGCCTTGATGTGGGGAATGTTGTCCAGCATCAAGCGCCCGACGGCGATCTCGCGCAATTCGTCCAAGGCGGTGGGCCCAGGAACGTCCGACATTTCGCTGTTCTCGGGGTGGAAGGACAGCGGGATGTAGGTCTGGAAGCCGCCGGTTTCGTCCTGCAGCCGCCGCAACTGGTCCAAGTGATCGACCCGTTCCTCGGCCGTCTCGATGTGTCCGTGCAGCATCGTGCAATTGGATTTGAGGCCGGCGCGGTGCACCTTGCGAGCGATCGCTAGCCATTGTGCGCCGGAGATTTTCAGATGGTAGGTCGCCTGGCGCACGCGCTCGGAAAAAACCTCGGCGCCGCCCCCAGGCACGGAACCAAGTCCGGCTTGCATCAGCTCCGGCAGCACGTCCTCGAGCGGCTTGCCGGCCACCTTGGCGATTTGGTCCAGCTCGACCATGGTGAACGCCTTGATGTGGATCGAAGGCCGCACGGCCTTGACCGCGCGCAAGATGTCCAAGTAGTAGGCGTAGGGGATCTTGGGCCACACGCCTGCGACCATGTGCACTTCGGTCACCGGATTGTGCAGTTGCGCGCGAATCTTGGCCGCCACTTCCTCCGGGCTCATCCAGTAGGCACCGGCCTGTCCGGGCAAGCGCTGGAACGCACAGAAGCGGCACAGCTTGTTGCACAGATTGGTGTAGTTGACGTGCTGGTTGACGTTGAAGTAGGTGCGCCAACCGTGCCAGCGCTCGCGCACGTGGTTGGCCAGCGCGCCCAGGGCATGCAGCGCCGGGGTTTGGTACAGGCGCAATCCGTCCTCCAGCGAAAGGCGCTGCTTGGCCAGCACCTTTTCGGCAATCGTGCCCAAGTCGGCCCGGCGTGCCATGGCCATCAAGCTGGCCTCGCTGCGTGCGGCGTACATGGGTTTAGGGGTGCGTGCGCGCTTGGGCCGCGCCGCGCGCCTGCGCAGCACTCTGGGGGCCGCGTTGGCGCCCTGGGTGGCGTTCGTCGACGATGCCGTACCAGCTGTTGCGCTGCAGAGGCAAGAATCCAGCGCGCGCGATCACGCGTTCGATGGTTGCGATGGGGGCCAAGTGGAAGCAGCCCGCCGCCGAAACCACGTTTTCCTCGAGCATCGTGCCGCCGAAGTCGTTGCAGCCCATGCGCAACGTGATCTGGGCCATCTTGATCCCCTGCGTCACGTAACTGGTCTGGATGTTGGCGAAGTTGTCCAAGAAAATGCGCGCCAGAGCTTGGACGCGCAGGTATTCGGCGGGTGTGGCCGCCACCGGGTAACGCGCCTGGTCGGGAACGCCCTTGGGCTGCATGGTCCAGCAAGCGAAGGCCGTGAAGCCGCCCGTCTCGTCCTGCAAATCGCGCAGCCGCAGCATGTGCTCGATGCGCTCGGCCGGCGTTTCCACATGCCCGAACATCATGGTGGCCGAACTGCGCAACCCCGCGGCGTGGAGCTTGCGATGGATGTCGAGCCAACGCTCGGTCGAAGTCTTCTTGGGTGCGATTTGCTTGCGCACGCGCTCGACCAAGATCTCCGCGCCGGCGCCGGGCACGCTGCCTACGCCGGCGGCTATTAGGTCGTCGATCACGGCTTCCACGGGCCGTTTGTCGAGCTTGGACAGGTGATCGAGCTCGGGGGCCGAAAGCGCGTGGGCATTGATCTTGGGAAAACGCGCCTTCAGATCGACGATCAACTCGCACCACCAGTCGGTCTTGAGGTAGGGGTGGTGCCCGCCTTGGATCAGGATTTGGCGTCCGCCCTGCTCGGCAAGTTCGGCGACCTTTCGGTGCAGGGACTCCCGGCTCTCGACGTACGCGCCCTCGGCCCCGGGCCTGCGGTAGAACGCGCAAAAGCCGCAGTCGGTCACGCACACGTTGGTCGGGTTGATGTTGCGATCGACGATGTAGGTGACCTCCCCTTCCGGGTGCAGGCGCGATCGCACCAGGTCGGCCAGTTCGCCCAGGAGCGCCAGGTCGGCGTGCTCGTGGAGCAGGAGCGCCTCTTCTGGCGTGATGCGCTCAGCCTCGCGCACGCGCTCGGCGATGGCCTCGAGCTCAGGCCCGCGACCACCAAGGGCGGGCCGCAAGCCGGACAAGGCGGGATCCAATTCCGCACGCACGGCCGGGCCGGGGGAGGAGGGGCTCATGGGGCGGGAGAATTATAGGCCCAAAACGTTCCCGGTTCTTAGACCACCCGTGCGCGCCTTTTCCGCCTGCGGCGCAACTCGCCTACTCGCGCCTGCACCCCGGCCGCGTTGCTGCTGTCCGCGAGCCGATTCGTGCACGGCAGCCCTGCAGGCAGCTTGCGCCTTGCCTCAGGTCCATGCCGGGCGCATTTCCTCGCTACGGGACTTTCGTCGCAGGCTGCTATGCTGCGCGGGCAATGCTCGAACATTCTGATGTGGTTTTGATGGAGAAGCTCGTGTCCCTGTGCAAGCGGCGCGGCTTCGTCTTCCAATCGTCCGAGATCTATGGGGGGATCGGCAACACCTACGACTACGGCCCCCTGGGGGTCGAACTCCTGCGCCGCATCAAGGATTTTTGGTGGGCGCGCATGGTCACCACGCGCGACGACATCGTTGGCCTGGATTCGGCCATCATCCAAAACCCCAAGGTCTGGGAGACCTCCGGTCACGTGGCCGGCTTCACGGATCCCATGGTCGACTGCAAGAAGTGCAAGGCGCGCTTTCGAGCCGACAAACTCAGCGACGCGCGCTGCCCGGAGCGACCATCCAAACGTCCCGGTGAGTGCGGCGGCGAGTTGACCGAGCCGCGCGCCTTCAACCTGATGTTCAAGACCACCGTGGGAGCCGTCGAATCGACCGGCTCCGTGGTCTATCTGCGGCCGGAAACCGCCCAGGGAATCTTCCTCAATTTCCTCAACGTGCTGACTTCCTCGCGCCTCAAGCCGCCTTTCGGCATCGCGCAGATCGGCAAGTCCTTCCGCAACGAGATCACGCCCGGCAATTTCGTGTTTCGCACGCGCGAGTTCGAGCAAATGGAAATGGAGTTCTTCGTGCCGCCGGCGCAGAACGACCAGTGGTTCGCGTATTGGCGCAAGGAGCGCTTCCAGTGGTACTTGGACTTGGGGCTCGATCCCAACAAGTTGCGTTTGCGCGACCACGACCAAACGGAGCTGGCGCACTATTCCACCGGCACGACCGACATCGAGTACTTGTACCCCTTTGGCTGGGGCGAACTCGAAGGCGTGGCTTGCCGCACGGATTTCGATCTCAAGCGCCACTCGGCGGCCTCCGGCACGGAGCTGGTGTATTTCGAGCCGGAAACCAAGGAGCGCTACACGCCGTACGTGATCGAACCCGCGGCGGGAGTCAATCGCATCGCCATGACGATGCTGCTGGACGCCTATTTCGAGGAGCAGGTCGACGGCGAAACGCGCGTGAGCTTGCGCTTGCATCCGGCGCTCGCGCCTATCACCGTGGGGGTCTTCCCGCTGGTGAAGAAGGAAGGCATGCCTGAAAAGGCGCGCGAAATCGAAAGCGAACTGCGGCGCGGCAATATGTCCACCTTCTACGACGAAAAGGCCGCCATCGGCCGGCGCTACCGGCGCCAAGACGAAGTCGGCACACCCTATTGCGTGACGGTGGACGGCGAAACCGTGAAGAACGACGTGGTCACCGTGCGTCATCGCGATTCGATGCTTCAGGACAAGGTACCCGTGCGCGAACTGCGCGGGTTCCTGGCCCAGAACATGGCGAACTGGAAGCGCTAAGGGTCCTTCTGGAATGCGTGGCACATTTCGGCGAGCTGTCGTCGCCGCTGGGGCTAGGCGCGTCGCTGACTTAGGGGCAATCCGCGGGCCAATGCGACGCGCGGGCAAAGGATAGCGGACTGGAGGCTGTCCTAGGCGAGCAAGCGCCTGGCCAAAGCGCGCGCCTTTATCACGCACTGATCGGAGTTGTCGTACTCGAAACGGCCGAACCGCCCTAGCGGATCGATACCGACCGACTCGAGCCAGTGCAGCGCGGCATGGCGGCGCGCTTTGTAACCGTGATCGAATACCACGTAGGCATGGCGCGTGCACGTGCGGTCCGTGAACAGCACTTCGCCAGGTTCGATCAGTCCGGCGCGCTCCAAGCCGGCCAGCACGTCGCGTTCCAATTGGCCGCCCTGTTCGGGCGCGTGGCCCGGATGGGTCACCTCGCATAGCAGCGATGTGCTTCCCGCCGGTGCCAGGGACTGCGCATAGTTGGACATGTAGGTCACGCGGTTCGTCGGCCCCTGATCGTCGTGAGGCAGATACACCCAGGAAAGATTGGGGTGCACGTCGCGTTTGAGCGCCACGAGAAGACAGGTGATGCCGTTGAACTCGAGCTCGCGCATGGCGCGCGCCACGTCGCCAGGCATGCCAGCGACGATTGCGGGCAGGTCGGTGAGCGGGAGCGTGCTGACCACGCGGTCAAATGCCTCGCCGTTGACGAGCCATTGGCTGCCGCGGCGCTCCAGGGCCTCAACTGGGGTGGACAGTCGAACGCGATCCAAGAGCGTACTGGCGATGCCGTCGGTGATGGCCTGGAAGCCACCCCGGCGGGGGTAATAAAACACCGCTTGGTGCACGTAGCCTTCCGTGCGCATGCCGACGGAGGAACGCAGTACGTCGTCGATGGGAGCATCCGGAACTCGCCCAGCGACCCAATCGCTGGCCAGGAAATCGCCGCTGCGCTTCCAGACTTTGGCGTTGTAGGGATCCATGAAGTGCTGGGCGATGCCGGCACCAAAGCGCCAGCGCACCCAAGCTCCAAAACTATTCGGCGCCGGATCGTTGGTTCGTTGCCGCTGCGTCCACGCTTCGACGTAGCCCTTGAGGCATTCGAAGTGTGCCTGGGGCGGCAAGTCGCCCAGTCCGTTCTCGAACGGATAGTGCACGAATCGGTCGCCGAATCGGATCTTGGTGTGGCGATCGCGGCGCTCGAAAGCGGCCGGGCCACCGGCGCACGCCTGCATCCACTGCATGGCGTCCTGGTCCTTGCTGAACAGGATGTGGCCGCCGGTCGTGTCGTAGGTGAAACCTGACACGGTCTTGGAACGGCACAGTCCGCCAACCTCGCCGGCGGCTTCGAACAGGCTCACCTTCGTGCGCTCCAAGCCCAGTTCCATCAGCGTGCGGCCCAAGGCCAGGCCGGAGACGCCGGCGCCTAGAATGGCGATCTTCATGGGTGGGATGGGGCCAGGGCCCCGTGCCTTGTGACCATATCAGGCGCGGCGCTTGCCGTCAGGTCCGCAGTTCTCCAACATCGTGACTTCCACCTCGGCCTGCGGGCCGTTGCCCATGGCCAAAGACTCATCGGATAGTGAAAAAAGCTCCGGCCTAAGCGGCTTTCAGCGCGCCACATTGGTGCTGCTGGTGCTGATCTTGGTAGCCAGCGTTGCGGGACGCGCACTCCTTGCAAAGGACGGTACGGGCGTGCCAGGGGCGGGCGCGGGGCCCGGACTCGGCTTCTCCCCCTCCGCGTCGCCCGGCTCCAGCGCTTCCGGCCAAGCACCAGGCTTTGACTTTCAGGACCTTTTGCCCTTCGCCACCGAGGGCAGTTTCTTCGCCTTGATCGGATTCGCGCTGGGCTACACCACGCGCAAGGTTTTCAAGGTGCTGCTGATCGTCATTGCGCTTGCCTTCGTGATCGTGCAAGCGCTGGCTTACGCCGAAGTGATCCAAGTCGATTGGGCACTGATCGAGAATCGCTTCAACGAATTCGTGCTCAACCTCCAACGCCAGCAGACCGTGTCCAAGGTGCTGTCCTACCGCCTGCCTTCGCTGGGCGCTCTGGGTCTGGGCTGGGTCATCGGTTTGCGGCGCGGTTAGCAGGCGACATCGACATGTGCGCCGCCTCAACGCGAGGGCGTCAACGCGTGCGCACCAGGCATTCGCGCGCGATCCGAGTCGCCGTCAGCGCAGGCTGCGCCTGCTCCAGCCAGCGCCGCCCGTCGGTCGTGTAGCCGGCCGTTGGCACCAAACCCGGTTGATGCTCCGCGAAGTAGGCGTTGAACGAACGCATGGCGGTCTCGCGAGCGTACTTGGCTAGGCACGAGGCCAGCGCCACGGGAAACGAACCCTGCTCGGCGCGTTCGGCGAACAGCACCCGCATCGTCCTTCGGTCCGATGCGTCCACGGAGTGCATTTCGTACTCGGAGCGCTGCGTCGTTTCGCGGCGCCGTTTCAGGGCGGTTTGGGGCAGCGCCTTGGCAAGCAAGGATCCATAGCGGGACCGGCCGCCGAGCCGATCGACCACGACTTTGAGCGCGCCGCCATCGCGAGGCGCGTGACGCTCCCACAAACGATTCAGAATGCGCGCCGTGTGCTCCCATTCCGTCGCGCTCTTGGAGCCGCTCTTGGTGAAGGAGCGATTCAATTCGCCTTCGGGAACCACGACCACGCCTACTTCGAGCACCTCGATGCGCTGGGCGCCAAGAAGTCGAGCCAAGCTTTCGGCCGAGAGTTCCAGGCTGGCGGCATCCAGGCTCCAGGGAAGGCACTGCCCCGTAGCGTACCAGGGGTGGTCGCGCAGAAGTTCCGCTGAGTCGGCCGCCGCCAGGTCGCGCGGCGTGTTCCACAGCAAGTTCTCGACCGAACGCTCCAGCTTGCGCTTGCTCGCGGTCTGGGCCAGGAACCCCAGCGCCGTGGCCTCCAAGCGTTGGGCGCCGCGCACGGAACGATTGAAGACTCGCTTGGAATCGGCCACCACGAAGCGCGCGCTCTTGTCGCTGGGCCGTTCCCCAACCACAGGTGCCAGGCGCTGCCAAAGCGTTTGCGGTCCGGCAGGGAAGCGTAGCACCGAGTATCCAAGACACAGCGGTCCCAGCAGTGGCCCCAACCCAGCTTCGTCGATGCCTGCGACCGTGCGCAGTTCCCCCGCAACGTCAGACAAGTTCACTCTCCCGCGGTCGAACCCATCGCTCGCGCCGCGCGCGAACGCGCGAGCCAAAGCAGGACCGCCAATGCGCCGACGACCACGGATATCAACTGGGAAGTCGAAACAGCACCGCCGAACCACACGCCGCGCACACTATCGCCGCGGAAGCACTCGACGCCGTAGCGCAGCGCCGCGTAGCCGACGAGCAACGTCAAACCCACTTGGCCATCGAAGCGTTTGCGACGCAATAGCCACAGGCCGAGACAACCAAGCGCCAGCGCCTTGGCGCTCATCCATGGCTGAGTTGCCCACAGAATCTGCCCCTGATTCTCGAGGCCGAACAAACTCTGGTCCGGCAGCGACTCGGGCACACGCAGCGTGATCGGAAAGGGCAAGTCACGCCAACGCTCGGGAACCACCCGTCCGTAGTCGTCTCCCACCATCAAGCAACCTACACGACCCAGGGCTTGCCCAAAGAAACCCGCCGTAAGCCCCAAATCGAAGGCTCGCCAGTATGGCACGTGGTGCTTCTTGCAACCCAAGTAGCCACCGATCAGCGCTCCGATCAGGCCACCGTACATGACCAATCCGCCTTGCCAGATGTACAGCATCTCCAACGGATGATCGAGATACGACTTGCCGGTGTCACTGCCACGCGCCACCTCGACAATGACGTACAAGACGCGCGCACCCAACACGATGCCGATCAACACCCAAACCGGAATTGGCTCGAAACGCGCACGCTCCCCCGCCGGATCTCTTGCCCCAGCCATGGCAAGTCGCGTGAACAGCCACGAGGCAAGCAAGAAACCTAGGGCAACCAGAACGCCAAACGAGCGCACCTTGATGCCGCCGGGGAGTTCGAACAGGATCGGATGCATGATTGCAGGGAATCTGGCCCAGGCCAGTGGATCAGGGTGAAGCGGAGACTTGGCCTCCAGAAGGCCGCAGCTTAGCACTAGGCGGGTAGGTAAGCCGGTTTGAGCTCCAGCATCTCGGCGAGCCTCCAGCGCTTCCTCTCGACTCCCACGGCTATGGCCGAGGTAAGGCGGCGCTTCTTGTTCGTCAACGGCCGTACATAGTTGCGGTAGGCGATCCAAATCCACAGGTGCGCCTCCAGCCGCGCCAGCTTCTTGGTCGTTGCCCACGTGCGCCGCACCAGGCG